>NZ_JBJJBR010000001.1:501845-555396 GCF_045449635.1 Sabulicella flocculans
GCGGAGGGGGCGTGCCCCCTCCGCGCGAAGCCATTGCTGGGGTTCCGAGGGGCGTGCCCCTCGGCGGGGAGCGCGAGGGGCGGCGCCCCTCGCATCAGGCGCGCGCGGCCAGCGCCTCGCGGCCCAGCGCGGCCAGGGCGGTCCGCGCGATCTGCGGCGCGTTCAGCCCGGCCAGGTCGTACTGCTTGCGCGGCGCGTCGTGGTCCAGCCAGGCGTCAGGCAGGCACATGGGCCGCAGCTTCAGCCCGCGGTCCAGCAGGCCGTGGGTGGCCAGGTGGTGCATCACGATGCCACCGAAGCCGAGCATCGAGCCCTCCTCGATGGTGATCAGCACCTCGTGCTCGCGCGCCAGCCGCTCCACCAGCGTCACGTCCAGCGGCTTGGCGAAGCGGGCGTCGGCGACGGTGGTGGACAGGCCGTAGGTCGCCAGCTCGTCCGCCGCCTTCAGGCATTCCTGCAAGCGCGCCCCGTAGGAGAGGATGGCGACCGAGGTGCCCTCGCGCAGCACGCGCCCGCGGCCGATCTCCAGCATGCTGCCGCGCGCCGGCACCTGCTCCAGCCCGAAGCCCTCGCCGCGCGGGTAGCGCACGGCGGAAGGGCCGGCGTCGAAGGCGGCCATGGTGGCGACCATGTGCGCCAGCTCCACCTCGTCGGCGGCGGCCATCAGGGTGAAGCCGGGCAGGCAGCCCAGGTAGGCGATGTCGAAGGAGCCCGCATGGGTGGCGCCGTCGGCGCCCACCAGCCCGGCGCGGTCCATGCCGAAGCGCACCGGCAGCCCTTGCAGCGCCACGTCGTGCACCACCTGGTCGTAACCGCGCTGCAGGAAGGTGGAATAAATGGCGCAGAACGGCTTGAGCCCTTCGGTAGCGAGGCCGGCGGCGAAGGTGACGGCGTGCTGCTCGGCGATGCCCACGTCGAAGCAGCGCTTGGGGAACCGCTTGGCGAAGAGGTCGAGCCCTGTGCCCGAGGGCATGGCGGCGTTGATGGCCACCACGCGCTCGTCGGCCTCGGCCTCGGCCATCAGGGCCTGGGCGAAGACCTTGGTGTAGGAGGGCGGGCCGGGCGGCGCCTTCACCTGCTCGCCGGTGACGACGTTGAACTTCACCACGCCGTGATACTTGTCGCCCGACGCCTCGGCGGGCGCGTAGCCCTTGCCCTTCTGCGTCACGGCATGCAGCAGGAAGGGGCCCTGGTGGCCGGAATCGCGCAGGTTGCGCAGCACGGGCAGCAGGTGGTCCAGGTTGTGGCCGTCCACCGGGCCCACGTAGAAGAAGCCCAGCTCCTCGAACAGGGTGCCGCCCATCAGCATGCCGCGGGCGTATTCCTCCGCGCGCTCGGCGGCGCGCTTGATGGGGGCGGGGAAGGCCTTGGCCATCTTGGCCATGAACTCCCGCACGCCCAGCACGGGGCGCGAGGAGATGGTGCGCGACAGGTAGGCCGACATGGCGCCCACCGGCGGGGCGATGGACATGTCGTTGTCGTTGAGGATGACGATGAGGTTGGACTTCAGCGCGCCGGCGTTGTTCATCGCCTCGTAGGCCATGCCGGCGGACATCGAGCCGTCGCCGATCACCGCCACCACGTGGTTGCCGCGCCCCTGCAGGTCGCGTCCCACCGCCATGCCCAGCCCGGCGGAGATGGAGGTGGAGGAGTGGGCGGCGCCGAAGGGGTCGTACTCGCTCTCGCTGCGCCGGGTGAAGCCGGACAGCCCGCCGCCCTGGCGCAGCGTCCGGATGCGGTCCCGCCGGCCGGTGAGGATCTTGTGCGGGTAGGCCTGGTGGCCGACGTCCCAGATCAGGCGGTCATGCGGGGTGTCGAACACCGCGTGCACCGCCACCGTCAGCTCCACCACGCCCAGCGAGGAGCCGAGGTGCCCGCCGGTGGAGGAGACGGCGGAGATGGTCTCGGCCCGCAGCTCGTCCGCCAGCTGCTTCAGCTGGTCGGTGGACAGGTTCTTCATGTCCGCGGGGATGCGGACGCGGTCTAGCATCGGCGTGTTCGGACGGTCTTGCATTCAGGTCCTCCGCTCGACCACGAAGGTCGCGAGCTGGCGCAGCAGGTCGGCGCGGTCGTCGAAAGGGTCCAGGTGGCGCTGGGCCTGCGCCACCAGGCGCTCGGCCTGCAGCCGCGCGCGCTCCACCCCCAGCAGGGAAACCAGGGTGGCCTTGCCGGCGCCGGCGTCCTTGCCGGTGGCCTTGCCCATGTCCTCGGCGCTGGCGGTGGCATCCAGCAGGTCGTCGGCGATCTGGAAGGCGGCGCCCAATTCCCGCCCGTAGGCGGCCAGGGCGTGGCGCAGCGCCGGGGCGGCCTTGCCCAGCACGGCGCCGGCCTCCGCCGGGAACTCGATCAGCTTGCCGGTTTTGAGCAGCTGCAGCCGGCCGACCTGCGCCTCGCCCAGCGGGGTGGCGGCGGTCTCGGCCGCCATGTCCAGCGCCTGGCCGGCCACCATGCCGCGGGCGCCGGCGGCGCGGGCCAGCAGGCGCACCAGCTCCACGCGCACCGCCGGGTCGGGGTGGGTGTCCTCGCCGGCCAGCACCCAGAAGGCCTGGGTCTGCAGGGCGTCGCCGGCCAGGATGGCGGTGGCCTCGTCGAAGGCGCGGTGGCAGGTGGGCTTGCCGCGGCGCAGGTCGTCGTCGTCCATCGCCGGCAGGTCGTCGTGGATGAGGGAGTAGGCGTGCACCATCTCCACCGCGCAGGCCACGCGCAGCGCCGCCTCGCGCGACACATTGAACTGGCGGGCGCCTTCCAGCACCAGGAAGCCGCGCAGCCGCTTGCCGCCGCCGATCGTGGAGTAGCGCATGGCGGCGAACAGGCGGGCCTCGTCGCCCTCCTCCGCCGGCAGCAGGCGGTCCAGCGCGTCGTCCACCTCGCGCGCGGCCGCGGCCATCGCTTCGGCCAGGCCGGTCGTCACCAGTTCCATGGGCGGGGCCTACTCCACGTCGCGCAGGGTGGGGCCGGCGCGGCCCTCGACCACGGCCTGCACCTTGGCCTCGGCCTCGGCCAGCTTGGCCTCGCAATGGCGGCGCAGCGCCACGCCGCGCTCATACTCGCCGATGGCCTCGGCCAGCGTCGAGCGCCCGCCCTCCAAGGACCGCACGATGCCCTCGAGCTGCGCCAGCGCTTCCTCGAAGGACAGGGAAGCGACCCCCGCCGTATCCGTCATGACCGTCTCCGCATGGGGCGCAACATAGAGGAACGCAGGGGAAACCCAAACCCGGCCCCGCCGTCAAGACCGCCCGGCCCGTCAGGCGCGCAGCAGGGCGCGGACATGCGCCGCCGCGCTGGCCGCCAGGGCGTGCAGGTCGTAGCCGCCTTCCAGCAGGCTGACCACGCGCCCGCCGCAGCCGTCATCGGCCGCGGCGCACAGCGCCTCCGTCACCCAGGCGAAGTCCGCCTCCGTCAGCCGCAGCTGGGCCAGGGGGTCGCGGGCGTGGGCGTCGAAGCCGGCGGAGATCACCACCAGGCCCGGCGCGAAGGCGCGCAGGGCGGGCAGCAGCGTGTTCTCCCAGGCGGCGCGGAAGGCGGCGCCGTCGGCGCCCGGGCGCAGCGGGGCGTTGACCACGTTGCCGCAGCCCGTCTCCTCCGCCGCGCCGGTGCCGGGGTAGAGCGGCATCTGGTGCGAGGACAGGAACAGGATGGACGGGTCGTCCTGCACCACGTCCTGCGAGCCGTTGCCGTGGTGGACGTCGAAGTCGCAGATGGCCACGCGCTCCACCCCGTGCGCCGCCTGGGCGTGGCGGGCGGCGACCACGGCGTTGGCGAACAGGCAGAAGCCCATGGGCCGGCGGCGCTCGGCGTGGTGGCCGGGCGGGCGGGTGGCGCAGAAGGCGCGGCGCACCCGCCCGGCGCACACCTCGTCCACCGCCTGCACCGCCGCGCCGGCCGCCAGCAGGGCGGCGCGGGCGGAATGGGCGTTCATCAGCGTGTCGCCGTCCAGCGGCACCATCTCGCCCTCGGGGGGGCGGATGCGCAGGATGGCCTCCACGTAGTCGGGCGGGTGGACGCGCTCCAGCTGCTCGCGGGTCGCCTCGCCGGGGGTGTCGCGGTGCAGGGCGGCGAATTCCTCGCGGTCCAGCGCCCGCCAGATGGCGCGCAGCCGGTCGGGCGATTCCGGGTGGCCCTCGCCCATGTCGTGCAGGGCGCAGTCGCGGTGGGTGAGGAACAGGACGTCCACCCTCAGCCCTCCTTGCGGCGCAGCACGAAGCGCAGGGCGCCGTCATCCTCGCCCCAGGCCAGGAGCTCGTGCCCCGTCTCGGCCGCGAAGGCGTGGAAGTCGGTCACGGCCGCCGGGTCGGTGGCCAGCACCACCAGGGCGGCGCCGGGCGCCATGCCGCGCAGCGCCTTGTTGGCCTTCAGCACGGGCAGCGGGCAGGACAGGCCGCGCACGTCCAGGGTGGTGGTTTCCTCCATGCGGGGCATTGCACCACCGCGCGGGGCTGGACGGCAAGGGCCGCGCCGCCGCACCCTGCCCGCCATGCGGATCGGCGTGGACCTGGGCGGCACCAAGACGGAGGTGGTGGCGCTGGACGCCGACGGGGTGCAGCGCCTGCGCCGCCGCGTGCCCACCCCGGGCAGCCAGGAGGGCGTGGTGCGCGCCATCCGCGCCCTGGTGGAGGGGGCGGAGGCCGAGCTGGGCACCCGCGCCACGGTGGGGGTGGGCATCCCCGGCAGCCTCTCGCCCCGGGATGGCCGGGTGCGCGGCGCCAACAGCACCTTCCTCAACGGCGGCGACCTGCGGGCGGAGCTGGAGGCCGCGCTGGCCCGGCCGGTGCGCGTCTCCAACGACGCCAATTGCCTCGCGCTGAGCGAGGCGGCCGACGGCGCCGGGCAGGGGGCGGCGAGTGTCTTCGCCGTCATCCTGGGCACCGGCGTGGGCGGCGGCATCGTGGTGGACGGACGGCTGCTGGAGGGGCGCAACCGCATCGCCGGGGAATGGGGCCACACCCCGCTGCCCTGGATGACGGCGGAGGAGCATCCCGGTCCGCGCTGCTGGTGCGGCCAGCGCGGCTGCCTGGAAACCTTCCTGTCCGGCCCCGCCCTGGCGGCGGATGCGGATGGGCCGGGCGCGCGCGACGCCTCCGCCCTGGCCGGCCGCCCCGACCCGGCCGCCCGCGCCGCCCTGGCGCGCCACGCCGGCCGGCTGGCCCGCGCCCTGGCGATGGTGGTGAACATCCTGGACCCCGAGGTGATCGTGCTGGCCGGGGGGCTGTCGAACATGGCGCACCTGTATGCTGACGTGCCGCGCCTGCTGCCGCAGCATGTGTTCAGCGACGTGGTGGACACGCGCATCGTGCCGGCGCGGCACGGCGACTCCTCCGGCGTGCTGGGGGCGGCGCGGCTGTGGCTGGTCACGGAAGCTTCGCTGGCGCGGTGAGCGGCGCGGGAGGACAAGGCGGGATGGACGAGAGCGAGGACATCGGCATCGCGCGCCCCATGGGCGTGCCCTTCGGCGTGGTGCTGTCGCGCCGCGCCGCGCTGCTGGGGGCGCTGGCGGCCCCCATGGCGGCCCAGGCGCAGGGCCTGCCCCGGCGCGGCGGCCCGTCATCCCTGACCTTCGCGGAACTGCCGCACCAGCTGGCGCAGGAGGACGCGGTGGCGCCCGGCCACCGCATCCAGGTGGTGATCCGCTGGGGCGACCCGGTGCTGCCCGGCGCGCCGCCCTTCGACCCGCGCAACGTGACCGCCGCGGCCCAGGCCATGCAGTTCGGCTACAACAACGACTACCTGGCCCTGCTGCCGCTGCGCCACGGCGAGGCGGTGGGCGGGCACGGCCTGCTGTGGGCCAACCACGAATACACCAACACCAACCTGATGTTCCCTGGCATGGGCTCTGGCGCCCAGGCCCGCGCGCGCGTCACCGCCGCCCAGGTGGCGGTGGAGATGGCGGCGCATGGCGGCAGCGTGGTGGAGATCGCGCAGGGACCGGAGGGCTGGAAGCCCGTCGAGGCCCCGCGGCTGAACCGCCGCGTCACGGCGGACACGCCGATGGAGATCCGCGGCCCCGCCGCCGGCCACCCCTGGATGCGCACCGGCGCGGACCCCGCGGGCACCCGCGTGCTGGGCATGCTGAACAACTGCGCCGGCGGCGTGACGCCCTGGGGCACGGTGCTGACCTGCGAGGAGAACATCAACTTCTACTTCGGCGGCGAGGCGCCGGAGGACGGCCAGGCCGCGCACCGCCGCCGCTACGGCATCGGGCCCAACCCGCCCAACGGCTGGCACCGCCACGTGCCGCGCTTCAGCCTGGCGCAGGAACCCAACGAGCCCAACCGCTTCGGCTGGGTGGTGGAGCTGGACATCCGCGACCCCGCCAGCACCCCGGTGAAGCGCACCGCCCTGGGCCGCTTCAAGCACGAGGGCGCGACCTTCTCCCTGGCCCGCGACGGGCGCGTGGTGATCCACATGGGCGACGACGAGCGGTTCGAATACGTCTACCGCTTCGTCACCGCCCGCGCCCACGACCCCGCCAACCCGGCGGCCAGCCGCGACCTGCTGGACGAGGGCACGCTGAGCGTGGCGCGGTTCGAGGCCGATGGCACCATGCGCTGGCTGCCGCTGGTGCATGGCCAGGGCCCGCTGACTGAGGCCAACGGCTTCCATGGCCAGGGCGACGTGCTCATCCAGGCCCGCCGCGCCGCCGACCTGCTGGGCGCCACCCCGATGGACCGGCCGGAGGACGTCGAGACCAACCCGGTCAATGGCCGCACCTACGTGATGCTGACCAACAACGACCGCCGCACCGCCCAGCAGGTAAACGCCGCCAACCCGCGCCCGGCCAACCGCCACGGCCACGTGGTGGAAATCACCCCCGAGGGCGGCGACCACGGCGTTGGCACCGCGCGCTGGACCATCTTCCTGCGCGCCGGCCGCCCCGGCATGGACGCGGGGGCCGAGTACCACCGCGCGGTGAGCGACAGCGGCTGGCTGTCCTGCCCCGACAATTGCGCCTTCGACAGCAAGGGCCGCATCTGGATCGCCACCGACGGCGCCGACACCGCCGCCGGCATCGCCGATGGCCTGTATGCCGCCGACACCGCCGGGCCGGGCCGCGCATTGACCCGCTGCTTCTACCAGGCCCCCGCCGGCGCCGAGGTCTGCGGCCCCTGGATTGCGGAGGGCGACCGGGCCATCTTCCTGGCCATCCAGCACCCCGGCGAGGTGGCGGGTTCCAGCTGGGACACCCCCGCCACCCGCTGGCCGGACTTCACGGACGGCGTGCCGCCGCGCCCTTCCGTGGTGGTGCTGACGCGCGAGGATGGCGGCCCGATCGGATGAGGACCCGCCCTGCCTGCGCTGTGCCGCGACTGCTGCTCCACCGACCCGGGTGACGGCCCGGCCTGCCGCGCCTGCGGCAGCCGCCGCGTGGTGCGCCACGCCGGGCTGTTCACCCTGGGCATCGCCCACGTGGATTGCGACGCCTTCTTCGCCAGCGTGGAGAAGCGCGACCGGCCGGAACTGGCGGCCAAGCCCGTCATCGTCGGCGGCGGCACGCGCGGGGTGGTGGCGGCCTGCTGCTACGTGGCGCGCACCCGCGGCGTGCGCTCGGCCATGCCGATGTTCAAGGCGCTGGCCATGTGCCCCGACGCGGTGGTCATCCGCCCCGAGCACGGCAAGTACAGCGCGGAGGGCCGGCGCATCCGCGCCATGATGGAACGGCTGACGCCGCTGGTGCAGCCGCTCTCCATCGACGAGGCGGCGCTGGACCTGCGCGGGACGCAGGCGCTGCACGGCGCGCCGCCCGCCGCCGTGCTGGCGCGCCTCGCGCTGGAGGTGGAGCGCGAGGTGGGCGTGACCATCAGCATCGGGCTGGCGGCGAACCGGCTGATGGCCAAGCTGGCCGCCGAGCAGGACAAGCCGCGCGGCTTCCACGTCATCGGCGCCGACGAGGCCGCGGCCTTCCTGGCGCCGCTGCCGGTCGGCACCCTGCCCGGCATCGGCCCGGCGGCGGAGAGGCGACTGCACGCCATGGGCATCACCCGCCTGGGCCAGCTCGCCGCGCTCGACGCCCGCGCCGCCCTGGCCCGGCTGGGCGAGGACGGCCCGGCCCTGGCCGCGCGCGCCCGCGGCGAGGACGACCGGCCGGTGACGGCGGAGCGCGAAACCAAGTCCATCTCGGCCGAGACCACCTTCGACGCCGACCTGCGCGGCGTGGCGGAGCTGGAGTCGCCGCTGTGGCGCCTGTGCGAGAAGCTGGGCCGCCGGCTGGCCGCGCAGGGCTTCGCCGCCGGCGGGGTGGTGCTGAAGCTCAAGACCGCGCGCTTCGAGACGCGCACCCGCAACGCCCGGCTGGGCGCGCCGACCCAGGTGCCGGAAACCCTGTTCGCCGCCGCCCGCCCCCTGCTGGCGAAGGAGGCCGACGGCACCGCCTTCCGCCTCATCGGCATCGGCGCGCAGCCGCTGGCGGCGGCCGACGGGGCCGATGCGGGCGACCTGGCGGACCCCGAGGCGCCGCGCCGCGCCGCCCGTTGGCGCGCCATGGAGACGCTGCGCGGCCGCTTCGGCGATGCCGCGGTGGTGGCCGGCCGCGCAAGGAAATCCTAACCCGGCTCCGCCACCCTGGGCGCATGATCCTGCCGGACCCGCTGCGCTTCGACCCGGTGCGCTTCCCCGGCGTGGGGGAGGACGAGCCCTGGCCGCCGCCCGCCTTCGACTTCCGCGCCCCCTGGCTCGCCACCCCCGACCTCGCCTTCGAGCGCGGGGCGTCGGGGCAGATCGTCTTCGTGCGCCGCTGCGAATCGCTGCGCCTGGTGCTGGACATCGAGACGGCGCATTCGGCGCTGGACGTCGTTCCCGGCTCCCGCGATTTCCGGCTGCTGCGGCTGGTGCCCGCCGCCCTGCGCTTCACCGAGGTGGTGACGCCCGGCGGCGAGGTGCCGCCGCCGCTGCACGGGCAGCCCCTGCTGCTGCCCGCGGAGCACCACCTCTACGCCGCCACCTCCGCCCTGGCGGCGGCGCTGGAACGCGGGGCGGGGGAGGCCGGAGAGGCCTTCCTGGACGCGCTGCGCCGCACCCCGCCGGGCGAGGCGATGTTCGAGATGGCGGCGGCGCGCTGCGTGGCGCTGGGCGGCTTCGGCCTGGACGGCGTGGCGCGGCTGGCCCGCGCGCTGCAACGCCTGGCCCGCGCCCATGCCGAGGTGCTGGCCGCCCACGCCGTGCAGCCCGACTGGGCCGGCATGGAGCGCATGGTGGCCGCCACCACCCGCGTGCTGGTGCGCGATTCGGGCTGGAGCGGCGACCTGATCGCCGTGGCCATCCGCCACCTGGGCGGCGTGATCGCCACGCCGCGCCTGACCGCCGAGGCGCTGCTGCGCGCCGCCCGCGCCCCGCTGGAGCAGCCGGGCTCGCTGGAGCGGCTGGAGCGACTGACGCTGGATCAGGCCCGGCTGCGCGACCGCCTGTGCGACCTGGCGCTGTTCTGGAGCCGCTGCTGCGCCGCCTGGTGCTCCATCCACCCCGAAACCTCCGAGCGCCGGGCGGTGGAGGCGCTGGGGCGCAACGCGATGCGGCGCCTGTCCCTGGCGCCGCTTTACGCCCCGCCCTGACCCGGCCACCCTGGCGCGGCACGGCGAGGGGGCAGGGGATGGACGCGGCGCTGCGGGCGGAATTCGGGGTGGAGGGCGAGTGGCAGATCTGGCGGCGCCACCGCATCCGCTGGGCCGAGTGCGACATGCACGGCCACGTGAACCACGCCGCCTACCTGGTGATGTTCGAGGACCTGCGGGTGGAGCACTGGCTGCGCGTCGGCCAGGGCTTCGGCGAGGGTGCGCCCGGCCCGGTGGTGGCGAAGCTGGAGGTGCGCTACCTGCGCGCGCTGCGCTTTCAGGATGAGGTGCTGCTGGCGCTGCGCACCACCGGGCTGCGCAACACCTCCTACACCCAGGACTACGCGGTCTGGGCGGGCGGGCTGGCCTTCGAGGCCAAGGCGCTGCTGGTCTGCGTGCGCGACGGCGCGTCCTCCCCCATCCCCGGGGAGGCGCGCGGCCGCTTCCTGCTATAGCCCGCGCTCGGCCCGGGTGGCCGCCAGGTCATCCTCCAGGAAGGTGGCGAGGATGGCGTCCATGCCGGGCTGCGGCGCGAAGCCCAGCGCCCGCGCGCGGGTGGCCGCGAAGGCGGCCGGCCAGCCGCCGACGATGGCCTGCACCCCGGCGTCGGGGGCCGGGCGCACCAGGGCGCGCTGGGCGGGCGACAGCACCCCCAGCATCTCGCGCACGCTGACGCACAGGCCGGGCGGGTTCACCCCGCGGTCCAGGCCCAGCGGTGCGGTGTCCATCGTCATGGCGTGGCGCAGCCATTCCACCGCCAGGCGGGGCGAGCAGACCCACACGCGGAACTCCTCCGCCACCGGCAGCGGCGTTTCCAGCCCCAGCAGCGGCTCGCGCAGGATGGCGGAGACGAAGGAGGAGGCGGCCTTGTTGGGCCGTCCGGGGCGGATGATGACGGTGGGCAGGCGGATGGAGACGGCGTCCAGCATGCCGCGGCGCGAGGCGTCTTGCAGCAGCAGCTCCGCCGCGGCCTTCTGCGCGCCGTAGCTGTTGGCGGGAAGCTGCCGCGCGTCGTCCGGCAGCATGGCGTCCTGCCCGCCGCCGAAGGAGGCGACGGAGGAGGTGAACACCACCCGCGGCGGCCGGGCCAGCCCGCGGCAGCGCTCGATGACGGCCAGGGTGCCGCGCAGGTTCACCGCCAGCCCGAGGTCGTAGTCGGCCTCGGCCGCGGCGCTGACCACGGCGGCCAGGTGGACCACCACGTCGGTGCCGTCGGGGATGGCGCGTTCCAGCGCGGCGGCGTCGGTGACGTCCGCCGCCACGCAGGTGACGGGGAAGGGGGCGTCCAGCGGCGGCGGCTCCGCCATGTCGGCCAGGGTCAGGTGGGTGGCGGCGCCCTCGGCGGCGAGGCGGCGGGCGAGCTTGCGGCCGAGGAAACCCCCGCCGCCCAGGATGGTGACGCGCATCGGGGCAGCTTGCCGGGGCCGGGCGGCCCCGCCAAGGTCGCGCCGATGGAAGAGCTGTTCGTGAACCCGCGCCACGGCGCGCCCGGCATGGTGGTGCTGCCCGAGGGCGGGTTCCGCCGCGCCCGGGCCGAGATCACCGCCTGGCCCGGCTACGCCCCCACGCCGCTGCGCGCGGTGGCGCCGGGCGTGTGGTGGAAGGACGAATCGGCGCGCTTCGGGCTGCGGTCCTTCAAGGCGCTTGGCGGCGCCTACGCCGTGCTGCGCTGCCTGCAGATGCAGCTGGCCCGCGCCGGTGTGCCGGGCGTGGTGGACGGGGCCGCGCTGGAAGCGGGGCTGCACGGCGCCGCCGCCGGGCGCATCACCGTGGCCTGCGCCACCGACGGCAACCACGGCCGCTCGGTCGCCTGGGGGGCGCGGCGCTTCGGGGCGCGCTGCGTCATCTTCGTGCATCACGGCGTCAGCCAGGGGCGGCGCGACGCCATCGCCGCCTACGGGGCCGAGGTGCGGGAGGTGCGCGGCACCTACGACGACAGCGTGCGCGAGGCGCAGCGCGTGGCCGAGGCCGAGGGCTGGCACGTCATCAGCGACACCTCCTACCCCGGCTACACCGAGCCGCCGCGCGAGGTGATGCAGGGCTACCGCCTGATGGCGGAGGAAGCGCTGGCGCAGATGCCCGAGCCGCCCACCCACGCCTTCGTGCCCGGCGGCGTCGGCGGGGTGGCGGCGGCGGTGTCGGTGCAGCTTCGCCGCGACGCCCCCGGCTGCCGGCTGGTGGTGGCCGAGCCCGACCGCGCCGCCTGCCTGCTGGCCTCGGCCCGCGCCGGCGCGCTGACGGCGGTGGCGGGCGAGCTGGACACGGTGATGGCCGGGCTGGCCTGCGGCGAACCGTCGCTGCTGGCCTGGCAGGAGCTGGAGCGCGCCGCCTTCGCCTTCGTGGCGGTGCCGGATGCGGGCGTGCCGGGGGCGATGCGGCGGCTGAAGGCGCAGGGGGTGGAGGCGGGCGAATCCGCGGTGGCCGCCCTTCTGGCGCTGGAGGCGGCGCAGGCGCGGCCGGACTGGGCGGCGGCGCTGGGCCTGGGGCCGGAAAGCCGCGTGCTGCTGTTCGGCACCGAGGGCGCGACGGACCCGGAACTGTACCAGCGCCTGACGGCGGCGTAATCCCCTTCACGGAACCGACGCGATTGTGTCACATGCGGGCAACCGCGCGGGGCTAACGCCGCGCAGCCTTCACCTTCAGGGAGACGCCCTCATGCTGCGCCGCCGCGACCTTGCCCTGGCCACCGCCGGGACCGCCATCGCCGCCCCGTCCGTGGCCCAGTCCGGGCCCACCGAGATCCAGTTCTGGCACGGGCTGGCCCAGCCGCTGGGCGGGCTGCTGGAGGCCATCGCCGGCCAGTTCAACGAGTCGCAGAACCGCGTGCGCGTGGTCAGCAGCTTCCGCGGCGGCTACCCGGAGACGATGGTGGCCGCCATCGCCGCCTTCCGCGCCGGCACCGCGCCGCACATCGTGCAGATGTTCGAGGTGGGCACCGGCACGATGATGGCCGCCGGCCGCGCCATCAAGCCGCTGCACGAGCTGCTGCGCGAGACGGGCGTACAGATCAACTTCGACGACTACCTGCCGGCGGTGCGCGGCTACTACAGCCTCGCCGACGGGCGCATGATGTCCATGCCGTTCAACAGCAGCACGGCCATCATGTTCTACAACAAGGATGCCTTCCGCCGCGCCGGGCTGAACCCCGACCAGGCGCCGCGCAACTGGGCCGAGATGCGCCAGGCCGCGCAGCGCCTGCGCGCGGCGGGCGTGGAGATCCCCTTCACCACCGCCTGGCCGACCTGGACGCAGATCGAGCAGCAGAGCGCCATCCACAACGTGGAGATCGCCAGCCTGGAGAACGGCTTCGGCGGCCTGAACACAGAGCTGCGCCTGAACAACCCGCTGATGCAGCGCCACTTCGCCACCCTGCTGGAGATGGGGCGCGAGGGCAGCTTCCGCTGGGGCGGGCGCGACGCGGCGGGCGACGCGCTGTTCGCCAATGGGCAGGCCGGCATGGTGCACGCCAGCAGCGGCGCCCGCGCCCGCTTCGTGCGCGAGCTGCCAGGCGGCGTGGCCAACCTGGGCGCGGCGATGCTGCCCTTCTACGACGACGTGGGCGGCGCGCCGATCAACTCCATCATCGGCGGCGCCTCCTTCTGGGCGATGAACCGCGGGCCGAACGCCGCGCGCAGCGAGGCCGAGAACCGCGGCATCGCCGAGTTCTTCGCCTTCATCGCCCGGCCCGAGGTGGCGGCGAAGTGGCACACCGACACCGGCTTCCTGCCGGTGACGCGCACCGCCTTCGAGCAGGTGCGCGGGACCGGCTTCTACGAGCAGAACCCTGGCGCCGACATCCCGATCCAGCAGCTGCTGCGCGGCGGCGGGCAGATGACCGGCGCGTCCCGCGGCATCCGGCTGGGCGGCTTCGTCGAGATCCGCACCATCATGCAGGAGGAGATGGAGCGCGCGCTGCAAGGCCAGCAGGGCGCCGAGCAGGCGCTGGCCAACAGCGTGCAGCGCGGCAACGTCGTGCTGCGCAACTTCGAGCGCACCAACCGCGGCTGAGCAGGAAAGGCGCGCGCCCTTGCGGAAGGTCCACTTCAAGGGCGTCGCCCTGCCGTACCTGCTGCTGCTGCCGCAGCTGGTGATCACCGGCCTGTTCTTCTTCTGGCCGGCGGGGCAGGCCATCTGGCAGTCCTTCCTGCGGGAGGACGCCTTCGGCCTGTCCACGCAATTCGTGGGGTGGGAGAACTTCGCCGACGTGCTGGGCGACCCCACCTGGCTGGACGCCGCCGGGCGCACCGCGGTGTTCAGCACCGCCGTGGCCGCGCTGGCGCTGGGCTCGGCGCTGTTCCTGGCGGTGCAGGCGGACAAGCACATCCGCGGCGCCAACGCCTACAAGACGCTGCTGATCTGGCCCTACGCGGTGGCGCCGGCCCTGGCGGCCGTGCTGTGGCTGTTCATGTTCCACCCGAACATCGGCATCTTCGGCCAGGCGCTGAACGCCATCGGCATCGCCTGGGACTACAAGCTGGACGGCACCCAGGCGATGATCCTGGTCATCCTCGCCTCGGCCTGGAAGCAGGTGTCCTACAACTTCATCTTCTTCCTCGCCGGGCTGCAATCCATCCCGAAATCGGTGCTGGAGGCGGCGGCCATCGACGGCGCGCGGCCGCTGCGCCGGTTCTGGACCGTGGTCTTCCCGCTGCTGAGCCCGACCGCCTTCTTCCTGCTGGTGGTGAACCTGGTCTACGCCTTCTTCGACACCTTCGGCGTCATCCACTCGCTGACGCAGGGCGGGCCGGGCAAGAGCACCGAGACGCTGATCTACCGCGTCTACACCGACGGCGTGATGAACCTGAACCTGGGCAGCAGCGCGGCGCAGAGCGTCATCCTGATGATCCTGGTGATCGCGCTGACGGTGGTGCAGTTCCGCTACGTCGAGCGCAAGGTGCACTACTGATGGACCTCGCGGCCCGGACGCGGCGGCGCAACGCGCTGGGCGGCGCGATGACGCACCTGTGGCTGGTCCTGGGGGTGCTGGTCTTCGCCTTCCCCATCTACCTGACGCTGATCGGCTCCACCCACGACGTGAACACCATCGGCCGCGGCGACGTGCCGCTGCTGCCGGGTGGCGAGGCGGCGGCGAACTACGCCCAAGCCTGGGGGGTGGGCGGCGGGCGCTACATGGGCGTGCCGGCCGGGGTGATGCTGCTGAACTCCCTGGTGATGGCGCTGCTGATCGCGCTGGGCAAGATCGCCATCTCGCTCACCTCGGCCTATGCGGTGGTGTTCTTCCGCTTCCCGGGGCGGATGCTGTGCTTCTGGCTGATCTTCATCACGCTGATGCTGCCGGTGGAGGTGCGCATCATCCCCACCTTCCAGGTGATGGTGTCGCTGGACATGATCAACACCATGCAGGGCCTCGTGGTGCCGCTGATTGCCTCGGCCACCGCCACGCTGCTGTTCCGCCAGTTCTTCCTCACCATCCCCGACGAGTACGTGGAGGCGGCGAAGATCGACGGCGCCGGCCCGCTGCGCTTCTTCCGGGACGTGGTGCTGCCGCTGAGCGTGACCAACATCGCCGCGCTGTTCGTCATCCTGTTCATCTACGGCTGGAACCAGTACCTGTGGCCGCTGCTGATCGTCAGCGACCGCGACCTGGAGACGGTGGTGGTGGGGCTGACCAAGATGATCGGCGGCGGCGACACCCAGAACGAGTGGAACGTCATCATGGCCACCGCGGTGCTGGCGCTGCTGCCGCCGGTGCTGGTGGTGGTGCTGATGCAGCGCTGGTTCGTGAAGGGCCTGACGGAGACCGAGAAGTAGATGGCCACGCTCTCGCTGCGCGACGTCACCAAGTCCTTCGGCCCCACCCATGTCCTGCACGGCGTCTCCCTCGACGTCGCGGAGGGCGAGATGATCGTCATCGTCGGCGCGTCGGGCTGCGGCAAGTCCACCCTGCTGCGCATCGTGGCGGGGCTGGAGGTGCAGACCAGCGGGCAGGTCGTCATCGGCGGGCAGGACGTCTCGGGGCTGGAGCCCGCCGACCGCGACGTGGCGATGGTGTTCCAGAACTACGCGCTGTACCCGCACATGAGCGTGTTCGGGAACATGGCCTACGGGCTGAAGATCCGCGGCCTGCCAGCGGCGGAGATCGAGCGCCGGGTGAAGGAGGCGGCGGGGCTGCTGGGCATCGGCGCCCTGCTGGACCGGCGGCCGCGCCAGCTTTCCGGCGGGCAGCGCCAGCGCGTGGCGATGGGCCGCGCCATCGTGCGCGAGCCCAAGCTGTTCCTGTTCGACGAGCCGCTGAGCAACCTGGACGCCAAGCTGCGCGTGGTGATGCGCGCCGAGATCAAGCGCCTGCAGCGCCGGCTGGGCGTCACCTCCCTGTTCGTGACGCATGACCAGGTGGAGGCGATGACGCTGGGCGACCGGCTGGTGGTGATGCATGGCGGGCACGCGGCGCAGATCGCCTCGCCGATGGAGATCTGGGCGCGGCCGGCCGACACCTACGTGGCCGGCTTCATCGGCAGTCCCTCCATGAACTTCCTGCCGGCGACGCTGAGCCATGGCGGGCTGATGGCCAACCTCCCCGGCGGGCTGGCGCTGCCGCTGCGCGGGCGCGTGGGCGCGGACGGGCAGGGGGTGACGCTGGGCATCCGGCCGGAGCACCTGCGCCCCGGCGCCGGCGGGCTGGAGGCGAGCGTGGAACTGGTGGAGCCCCTGGGCAGCGAGGCGGTGCTGCACGCCCGCCTGCCGGACGGCACGCCGCTGACCGCCCGCCTGCCCGGGACGCTGCACGCGGAGGGGGCCTTGGGCCTGGTGGTGGCGCCGGACGCCCTGCACGTCTTCGACGGCGCCAGCGGAAAGAGGCTCGAAACCGCGGGGTGAATTCCTTACATCGGTGACACATCACCGCGTTGGAGACCCGCATGCATCGTCGTCACGCCCTCGCCCTCGGGGGGCTGCTCCCCTTCGCCGCCGCCGCGCAGTCGGCCGAGTGGCCCAGCCAGCCGGTGCGCATGGTGGTGCCCTTCGCCGCCGGCGGCCCCACCGACGTGCCGGCGCGCGTGGTGACGGAGGAGATGTCCCGCGCCCTGCCGCAGCGCGTGATCGTGGAGAACCGCACCGGCTCGGGCATCGTCATCGGCACCGACGTGGTGGCGAAGGCGGCGAAGGACGGGCAGACGCTGCTCTACACCACCATCGGCCACGCCGTGGTGCGCGCCCTATTCGACCGCGTGCCCTTCGACCCGGTGCGCGACTTCGCGCCCGTCGCGCTGGTGGGGCAGATCCCCATGGTGATGATGGTGCACAACAGCTTCCCGGCGCGCACCCTGCCGGAAGTCATCGCCTACCTGCGCGCCAACCCGGGCCGGGTGGACTACGCCAGCAGCGGCAATGGCGGCGCGCTGCACCTGGCGACGGAGCTGTTCCTCTCCCAGGCTGGCAACCTGCAGGCCAACCACGTGGCCTTCCGCGGCTCGGCCCAGGCGATGCCGGACGTGCTGGCCGGGCGCGTGCCGCTGATGGTGGATGTCGCGGCCTCCGCGCTGCCCTTCATCCAGCGCGGCGAGATGCGCGCCATCGCCATCGCCACGCGGGAGCGCAGCGCCATCGCGCCCAACATCCCCACCTTCATCGAGCAGGGGCTGGCGGGCTTCGAGGCCTATACCTGGCACATGGTGATGGCGCCCGCCGGCACGCCGCCGGCGACGCTGCGCGCGGTGAACGCCGCGGTGAACCGCGCGCTGGCGGTGGAGAATGTCCGCACCCGCCTGACCGAGCTGGCGATGCAGGTGGTGGGCGACAGCACGCCCGAAAGCGCCGCCGCCTTCCTGAACGCCGAGATCGCGAAGTGGGAGCCGATCATCCGGCAGAAGGGCATCAAGGCGGATTGAGCGTCCGCAGCAGCCCGGCGATCAGCCGGGTGCGCGGGACCAGGCAGGCGGTGAGGATGTGCTCCTCCAGCGTGTGCGGTCCCGCGCCGATGGCGCCCAGCCCGTCCAGCGTCGGCACGCCCAGCGCGCCGGTGAAGTTGCCGTCGCTGCCGCCGCCGGCCACGCGCTCGCCCGCCACCGGGAAGGCGCTGCCGGCGGCCAGGTGCGCGGCGTGGTCGAACATCGCCTGGATGGCGGGCGTCTTGCCGTAGGGCGGGCGACCCAGCCCGGGCTCGGCCTCCACCGGCAGGGCGGCGACGGCCTGCTCCAGCTCCTGCGCCTCCCGCGCCGTGGGCACCAGGGCGTAGCAGATGGCGCTGCATTCGGCGGGCACCATGTTCTCATGCGTGCCGCCGGCGATGGTGCCGATGTTGACGCAGAAGTTGCGCGCGTGGTCGGTCAGTCCCTCCAGCGCCAGCACCGCCTGTGCCATGATCCGCACGGCGCTGATGCCATCGGCGTGGTAGGCGCCGGCATGGGCGCTGCGGCCCCGCGCCCGCAGGCGCCAGCGCGCGATGCCGTGGCGCGCGACCGTCAGCTTGCCGCCCTCGCCCGAGGGTTCGAAGACCAGGGCGGCGGCGTGGCGGCGGGCCTCCGCCTCGATGGCGGCGCGGGTGGTGGGGCTGCCGAGTTCCTCGTCAGGGATCAGCATCACCGTCACCGGCAGCAGCGGCCGTTCGCCGCGGGCATGCAGGTGCTCCAGCGCGGCCAGCGCCATGACATTGCCGGCCTTCATGTCGTAGATGCCGGGGCCGTAGGCGCGGCCATCCTCGACGCGGAAGGGCAGGGGGCCGGCGAGGGTGCCGACCGGGTGCACCGTGTCCATGTGGCCCAGGAGCAGCAGGCCGGGGCCGTCGCGCTCGCCAGGGAGGCGGGCCAGCAGCAGGTCACCCATGCCGTCGCGCCCCGGCCGGCGCTCGATGGCGGCGCCGATGGCGCGCAGCTGGCCTTCCGCCAGGTCGGCCACGCGGTTCACGCCGGCGGCGTGGCGCGTCGGGCTCTCGGTTTCCACCCAGGCGCGCAGCGTGGCGAGGATGGCGGCTTCGGTCGGCTCCTGCATGAGGCGGGAGCCTGGAACGGAAAGCGCCGCCGCGGAACCCCGCGGCGGCGCCTCGTGTCGCGTGATTCCCGGCGGGATCAGGCGGAGTAGTACATCTCGAACTCGACCGGGTGCGGGGTGTGCTCGAAGCGGTACACCTCGCCCCACTTCAGCTCGATGTAGCTCTCGATCTGCTCCTTGGTGAAGACGTCGCCGGCCAGCAGGAAGTCGTGGTCGGCGGCGAGCGACTGCAGGGCCTCGCGCAGGCTGCCGCAGACGGTCGGGATGTCCTTCAGCTCCTCGGGCGGCAGGTCGTACAGATCCTTGTCCATCGGCTCGCCGGGGTGGATCTTGTTCTTGATGCCGTCCATCGCCGCCATCGTCAGCGCGGCGAAGGAGAGGTAGGGGTTCGCCGTCGGGTCGGGGAAGCGGACCTCGACGCGCTTGGCCTTCGGGCTGGTCGTGTAGGGGATGCGGCAGGAGGCCGAGCGGTTGCGGGCGGAATAGGCCAGCAGCACCGGCGCCTCGAAGCCGGGGATCAGCCGCTTGTAGGAGTTGGTGGAGGGGTTGGTGAAGGCGTTCAGCGCCTTGGCGTGCTTGATGATGCCGCCGATGGCGTAGAGGCACATCTCGCTGAGGTCCGCGTAGCCATTGCCCGCGAACATCGGCTTCTTGTCCTTCCAGATGGACAGGTGGGTGTGCATGCCCGAGCCGTTGTCGCCGTAGATCGGCTTCGGCATGAAGGTCGCCGTCTTGCCGTAGCTGTGGGCGACGTTGTGCACGCAGTACTTGTAGATCTGCATCTGGTCGGCCATCGTCAGCAGCGTGCCGAACCGGGTGCCCAGCTCATGCTGGGACTGCGCGACCTCGTGGTGGTGCTTCTCGCCGGGCAGGCCCATCTCGATCATGGTCGAGAGCATCTCGGCGCGCAGGTCCACCTCGGAGTCCACCGGGTTCACCGGGAAGTAGCCGCCCTTGACCAGCGGGCGGTGGCCCATGTTGCCCTCGGGGTAGTCGCGCATGTTGGCGCCCGGGCCCTCGATGCTGTCGAGGCGGTAGGAGCCGAAGTTGCCGCCGGTGCCGAACTTCACGTCGTCGAACACGAAGAACTCGGCCTCGGCGCCCACCAGCACGGTGTCGCCCACGCCGGAGGCGGCCACGTAGGCTTCGGCCTTCTTCGCCGTGCCGCGCGGGTCACGCGCGTAGAGCTGGCCGGTCGAGGGCTCGATGATGTCGCAGAACAGGATCAGCTGCGGCTTGGCCGAGAAGGGGTCCATGCACGCATTCGCCGTGTCCGGCATCAGGATCATGTCGGACTCGTTGATCGCCTTCCAGCCGGCGATGGAGGAGCCGTCGAACATGATGCCCGTCTCGAACACCTCGGCCTCGACCGTGGAGACGTGCTGCGCGGTGTGCTGCCACTTGCCGCGCGGGTCGGTGAACCGGAAGTCCACGTATTCGACGCTGTTCTCCTTGATCATTTCCATGATCCTGGCCACGGCCTCGGGGGAATTGCTCGCCATCGCTTGTCTCTGTCCCGTGTCTTGCGTCCCTGGGTGGCCTCACCGCGCCATCGGGCGCGGCCGCCGCGCCGCCGGCCCGGGACGCAACCCTGGGGCCGGGGGGCGGCTGAACCGGTGTCAGACCGCGTCCTCGCCGCGTTCGCCGGTCCGGATGCGGATCACCTCGGCGATGTCGGACACGAAGATCTTGCCGTCGCCGATGCGCCCGGTGCGGGCGGCGGCCGTGATGGCCTCCACCGCGCGTTCCAGCATGTCGTCGGCGCAGATGACCTCGATCTTCACCTTGGGCAGGAAGTCCACCACGTACTCGGCGCCGCGGTACAGTTCCGTGTGGCCCTTCTGGCGGCCGAAGCCCTTGGCCTCGATCACGGTCAGCCCCTGCAGGCCGATCTCGTGAAGGGCGTCCTTCACCTCGTCGAGCTTGAAGGGCTTGATGATGGCCTCGATCTTCTTCATCGCATCCGTCTGTGCCTGGCGCGGGCGGCAGGCCTCCCGCTTGGGTTCCCGATCGCCCGGCGCGATGCGTGCCGCACCGGGTCCCCTGCGCAAGAGTCGCCCGCTCCCGCGGTCCTGCGCTTCATGGCACGCGGGGCGGGGCGGGCGCAATCAGCACCGCGGGGCGGAATCACGCGGCGCGGCGCCGGTTGCTGCCCGGAATGGGCGCAACCTGCCCATGCGGGAGGCAAGCATTGTCGCCCGCCGGGTCCGGCCCCATCATGCGGGGCATGAAGCCGCAGAACCACCTCCTCTCCGCCACCGGGACCACCATCTTCACCGTCATGTCGGCCCTGGCGGTGCAGCACGGCGCCATCAACCTGGGCCAGGGCTTCCCGGACTATGACGGGCCGGAGGACGTGATCGAGGCCGCCGCCGCCGCGCTGAAGGACGGCCGCAACCAGTACCCGCCGCTGACCGGCGTGCCCGAGCTGCGCCGCGCGGTGGCCGAGGCCAACCGCCGCTTCTACGGCCTGGAGGTGGACCCGGACCGCGAGGTGGTCGTCACCTCCGGCGCCACCGAGGCCATCACCGCCTGCCTGATGGCGGTGCTGAACCCCGGCGACGAATGCGTGCTGCTGGAGCCGCTCTACGACACCTACCTGCCGGTGGTGCGCCTGCTGGGCGCGGTGCCGAAGCTGGTGCGCCTGTCGCCGCCGAAATGGGAGCTGCCGCGGGCGGAGCTGGCGGCGGCCTTCGGGCCCAGGACCAAGGCCATCCTGCTCAACACGCCGATGAACCCGGCCTCCAAGGTGTTCACCGGCGCCGAGCTGGCCTTCATCGCCGAGCTGTTGGAGCGCCACGACGCCTACGCCGTGTGCGACGAGGTGTACGAGCACCTGACCTATGACGGCTGGAAGCACATCCCGCTGATGACGCTGCCCGGCATGCGCCCGCGCTGCATGCGCATCGGCAGCGCGGGCAAGACCTTCAGCCTGACCGGGTGGAAGGTGGGCTACGTCACCTGCGACGCCACGCTGCAGCCCAACGTGGCCAAGGCGCACCAGAACCTGACCTTCACCACGCCGCCCAACCTGCAGCGCGCGGTGGCGGTGGGGCTGGCCAAGGACGACGCCTACTTCGGCGCGCTTTCGGGCGAGCTGCAGGCGCGGCGCGACCTGCTGGCCGGCGGGCTGCGGGCGCTGGGCTTCACCGTGCTGCCCGCCCAGGGCTCCTACTTCGTCACCGCCGACATCCGCTCGGTCGGCTTCGCGGGCGACGACGTGGCGTTCTGCCGCACGCTGACGGAGGAGGCGAAGGTGACCGCGATTCCCGTCACCGCCTTCTACGCGGGGGAGGGGGCGCCCAACCACTACGTCCGCTTCGCCTTCTGCAAGAACGCGGCGGTGCTGGAGGAGGCGCTGGCGCGCATCGGCGCCTGGATGGCGCAGCGCCCCGCCTTGGCGCGCCCGGCCTGACCGGGCAGGGTTCCCCCGCAACGCAAGGGGGAGATTCCCGATGATCGTCGAGCAGCGCATCTACACGATGCACCCGGGCACCATCGGCCACTACGTGAAGGCCTATGGCGAGGAGGGGCTGGCCATCCAGAAGCCCATCCTGGGCCGCCTGGTGGGCTGGTACACCACGGAGTTCGGCCCGCTGAACCAGGTGATCCACATGTGGGCCTACGAGAGCTTCGAGGAGCGCGCCGCCCGCCGCAAGGCGCTGTTCGCCGACCAGGCCTGGCTGGACTACCTGGCGAAGGTGCGCCCCTACATCGCCACCCAGGAAAGCAAGCTGCTGGTGCCGGCCGCCTTCACCCAGGTCCGCTGGGAGGATTGACCATGCCGGGCGCGGGCGGTATCCCGCGCCCCGTGCGGCGGTCGTAGCTCAGTTGGTAGAGCGCCAGGTTGTGGTCTTGGATGTCGCGGGTTCGAGTCCCGTCGATCGCCCCACCCCTTTCCCAGGCATCGGCCCTGGAAACCATGGGCCGCCGGGCTCATTTCCATTCCGTGGAGACCGAGGCCGAACACGCCCTGATGGAACGCGTCCCGCCTGGCGAGAGCCGGGCGGCGCTGGTGTGCGACAACCTGGACGCCTTCGCGATGCGCGTGCGCGCCGCCCGCGCCGCGCGGCACACGCTGGACCTGCAATACTACCATTGGCACGAGGACGTGACGGGCACCCTGCTGCTGGCCGAGGTGCTGGCCGCGGCGGACCGCGGCGTGCGGGTGCGCCTGCTGCTGGACGACCTCTACGTCCGCAAGGCCGAGCGCGCCCTGGCCACGCTGGACGCCCACCCCTGCGTCGAGGTGCGCCTGTACAACCCCTTCCACCTGCGCCGCGGCGGCACGGCAGGTGACCTGCTGGAGTTCCTGTGGGCCGGCTGGCGGCTGAACCACCGCATGCACAACAAGCTGTGGGTCACCGACGGCGTGCAGGTGATCGGCGGCGGCCGCAACATCGGCGACGAGTATTTCGACGCCTCCTCCCAGTTCAACTTCCGCGACCTGGACCTGGTGGTGGCCGGGCCGGCCGCCACCGGCGCCCTGCCGCGCTTCGAGCGCTACTGGGCCTCGCCCTGGGCGCGGCCGATCCAGCTGGTGGTGCGGCACCGCCCCTCGCATGGCGACCTGGGCAGCTTGCGGCGCGACCTCCAGGCAGCGCGCGAGGCGCCGGCGGCCGGGCGCTACCTCGGCCGCCTGGCGGAACGGCCGCAGCCCGGCGGCACCCTGGTGACGCTGGACCCCGCGGTGGTGCGCTTCGTGGCCGACCCGCCCGGCAAGGGCAAGGACCGCCGCCGCGACCCGGTGATGCTGCGCGAGGTCTCCATGGCCATGACGCAGGCGCGGCGGCAGGTGCTGATCGTCTCGCCCTATTTCGTGCCGGGGCGGCGCGGCGCGCGCTCCCTGCTGGCGTTGCGGCGGCGGGGGGTGGAGGTGGCGGTGCTGACCAACTCGCTGGCCGCGACCGACGTGCTGGCGGTGCATGGCGGCTACGCGCGCTATCGCCGGCGCCTGCTGCGCGCCGGGGTGCGGCTGCACGAGATGAAGCGCGGCGGGCAGCAGGGCGGCAGCCTGCTCGGCTCCGGCCGCGCCTCGCTGCACACCAAGGCCTTCCTGGTGGACGGGGAGGAGCTGTTCGTCGGCTCCTACAACCTCGACCCGCGCTCGGCGCACCTGAACACCGAGGGCGGCTGCTTCGTGCGCCACCCCGAGCTGGCGGCGGCGCTGGCGGCGGAGTTCAGCCGCCTGACGGCGACGGAGCACTCCTGGGCGGTGCGGCTGGAGGGGCACCGGCTGAGCTGGCGCGACGGCGGCCCGCCGCTGCACCACGAGCCAGACACCAGCCTGTCACGCCGCGTCCTGGCCCGGATCGCGGGCTGGCTGCCGATCGAGGCGCACCTTTAGCTGCTTCCGCCGTTCGTCCACCGCCGCACCCAGGCGGGACAGCCACGGCGCCCGCTGGGCCGCGGTCTCGGCCGGGGCCAGCTGCACCACGATGGGGCGGTGGTCGGAACGGCCGGAGCGCAGGGCCCGCGCGCCGGTGCAGGTCAGGCCGCGGGCCAGGCAGCGGTCAATCCGCACCGGCAGCACGTCGCCCGAGACGTGGGTGGGCTCGCGCGGGCCGATGTCGCGGAAGCCGGGCAGCAGGGCGTGGCCCACCATGTTGAAGTCGCCCAGGATGGCCGCGCGCTCGGGCAGCGCGCGGGCGATGGCGCGCAGCTGGCGGCGGTTCAGCATCTGCCCGTGCGAGAGGTGGACATTGGCCACGGTGAAGCCGCCGACGTCCAGCAGCAGGCAGATGCGCCGGAACATGGCGCCGCGCTGCAGCGCCATGACCTGCGGCGGCATGTGTAGCGGCTCCGGGCTCCAGGCGGCCAGCCCGTGGATGCGGCCGGGCAGGTTGGAGCGGAAGTAGTGCCCGCCCGCGATGGCGGGCAGGTCGTCCGTCGCCTCCGTCGCCTCCTGCATCAGGAACAGGGCCGGGCGCTCGCGCTGGATCAGGCGGGCCACCTCCTCCACCCGCGCGCCGACGGTGTGCAGCAGGTTCCAGGACACGATCTTGACGGGGGAGGGGGTCACGCGGGCACTCCGGCAGGGCAGGTTGGGCAACGCCGCGGCGCGGCGCGCGTCACGCCGGCGATTCTCCCCGCGCCAGGGTTACTTGGTGACGAAGGCCTTTTCCACCACGAAGGAGCCGGGGGCGCTGTTGGTGCCCTCGACGAAGCCGCGGGCATCCAGCAGGGCGCGGCAATCGGCGTTCATCGCCTCCGAGCCGCAGATCATCACGCGGTCCCGCGCGGGGTCTAACGGCTCCACCCCGGCCTCGCGCTCGGCGGCGCCGGATTCCAGGCGGGTGGTGATGCGCCCGGTGACCGGGAAGGGCTCGCGCGTCACCGCGGGCAGGTAGACCAGCTTGGCGCGCACGTCCTCGCCCAGCAGCTCGTGCTCCGGCAGCTCGTGGGTGATGTATTCGCGGTAGGCCAGCTCCCGCGCCTCGCGCACCGTGTGGGCCAGGATCACGCGGTCGAACTTCGCGTAGACCTCCGGGTCGCGCACCAGCGACATGAAGGGCGCCAGGCCAGTGCCGGTGGCCAGCATCCACAGGTTGCGGCCGGGCAGCAGGTTGTCGGTGATCAGCGTGCCCACCGGCTTGCGGCCGATCAGCACCTTCTCCCCCACCCGGATGTGCTGCAGGCGCGAGGTCAGCGGCCCGTCCGGCACCTTGATGGACAGGAACTCCAGCTGCTCCTCCCAGGCGGGCGAGACCATGGAGTAGGCGCGCACCAGCGGCTTGCCGCCGACCAGCAGCCCGATCATGGCGAACTGGCCGGAGGTGAAGCGCAGCGCCGGGTCGCGCGTGCAGGTGAAGGAGAACAGCCGGTCGGTCCAGTGGTGGACGGAGGTCACCTCCTCGGCGTGGTAGCCGGGCGGGGCGGCGGTGATCTGGTCGTGGCCGGTGTCCATCATGGCGGCGGTTTTGCGTCCCGTGACGGGCGGGCGCAAGCGGGTCACGCTCCGGCATGGACGATTTTCAGCCCCCGGCCGACCCCGATTCGCACCCCCCGGTGGGCCCCCGCGTGGACGCCACGCCGCGGCCCATCCCGGCGCGCATCCCCCACCGCGGCCGCGCGGTGGACCTGGAGCCGCTGCACCCCCGCCACGCGGCCGAGCTGTGGCAGGCCGCCCAGGCCGACCGCGACGGCGCCGGCTGGGCCTACCTGGGCTACGGCCCCTTCGACGGCGCGGCGGCGATGCGCGCCCACGTCGCCGCCTTCGCCGCCCGGCACGACCCCATGGCCTGGGCGGTGCGCCCGCACGCCACCGGCACCGCCGATGGCTGGCTGACCCTGATGGAGATCCACCCCGCCGACGCGCACATCGAGCTCGGCCACATCTGGTTCTCGCCCCGCCTGCAGCGCACCCGCGCCGCCACCGAGGCCATGTTCCTGCTGATGCGCCACGCGATGGACGAGCTGGGCTACCGCCGCCTGACCTGGAAGTGCAACGCGCTGAACGCCCCCTCGCGACGCGCCGCCGCCCGGCTGGGCTTCACCTACGAGGGCACGCTGCGCAACGTGGCGGTGGTGAAGGGAAGGCGGCGCGACACCGCCTGGTACTCCATCCTGGACGAGGAATGGCCGGCGCGGCGCGACGCCATCGCCGCCTGGCTGGACGATGCCAACTGGGACACCGCCGGCCGGCCGCGCGCCTCGCTGCGGCGCACAGTCACCGGTGGAACCGGCGCCTGAAGACGGCTAGGTTTCGCGGATGTAACGCCAAGGAGAGCCTCCGATGCTGGGACTGGAATATGGCGACCTGCTGGGCTGGGCGCTGATCGCCGCCGCGGGGGTGTACACGCTGACCCAGGCGCGGCTGCCGCTGGGCGCCGCGGTCGCGGCGGCGGCGCTGGCGGGCATCATGACCAAGACGGTGCTGCTGGAACTGGTTTGACGCTTCCGCAACCGGGGCGTCACGCGCCGGACATGCACGCCGCCTAGGTCACCTCCCGGTCCGACGAACCGGGAGAACCACCGATGCGACGCCTGCTCCTCGCCACCGCCGCCGCCCTGGCGCTCGCCGCGCCGGCCCTGGCGGACACCCGCTTCGAGGCGGTGCTGGCCGGCCACGCCATCCTGCCCGCCGCCACCTTCGTGCAGCCGCCGCCGGGCGCGCCGGAAAGCCTGGCCACCTCCGGCCGCTTCGCCGGCCCGGACAATGCGCGCGTCGAGGAGCGCGGGCGGGTGCCCGGCGACACCGGCGCGGTGCACGGCCGCCGGGCCACCGGCCTGTCGCTGCCCTTCGCCGGGCAGCCGGTGCAGGGCTTCTCCGGCATCCGCCCCGCCGGGGATGGCAGCTACTGGGTGACGCAGGACAACGGCTTCGGCAACCGCCGCAACAGCGCCGACGCGCTGCTGATGCTGCATCGCATCCGCCCCGACTTCGCCGCCGGCACCGTGGCCATCGAGCGCACGGTGTTCCTGTCCGACCCCGACCGCGTCGCCGCCTTCCCCATCGTGAACGAGCACACGCCGGGCCGCCTGCTGACCGGCGCCGACTTCGACCTGGAAAGCATCCAGCCCGCCGCCGATGGCGGCTTCTGGCTGGGCGAGGAGTTCGGCCCCTTCCTGCTGCGCGTGGACGCCGAGGGGCGGCTGCGCCAGGTGGTGCAGACGGTGCTGGACGGCGAGCCCATCCGCTCGCCCGACCACCCCGCGCTGCAGGTGGCCGCGACGCCGGCCGCGGGCGTGGCCTTTCGCGCCCGCCGCTCCGGCGGCTACGAGGGCATGGCGATGACGCCGGACGGCGCGCGCATCTGGGCGATGCTGGAGCAGCCGCTGTTCGCCGCCGGGTCGGACCGGCCGGAGGGCGCCTTCCTGCGCGTGCTGGAGCTGGACGCGGCGCGCGGCGCCTGGACCGGGCGCTCCG
The DNA here is from genome assembly GCF_045449635.1 of Sabulicella flocculans. Taxonomy (NCBI): domain Bacteria; kingdom Pseudomonadati; phylum Pseudomonadota; class Alphaproteobacteria; order Acetobacterales; family Acetobacteraceae; genus Sabulicella; species Sabulicella flocculans. The sequence continues at coordinate 529,203 of NZ_JBJJBR010000001.1, forward strand.
TCCGCTTCCGGCTGGCGGAGGGCGCCACCGCCATCGGCGACTTCAACTTCATCGACGGCCGCCGCGCCCTGGTCATCGAGCGCGACAACGGCGAGGGCGACCCCGGCATGGCCTGCGCCGCCGGCACCCAGCCCAGCGCCGCCGCGCCCTGCTTCCCGCTGCCGGCGCGGGTGAAGCGCGTCACGCTGGTGGACATGGAGTCGGTGGACGCCGAGGGCTTCGTGCGCAAGATCGGCCACGTGGACCTGATGGCCATCCGCGACCCGCGCCGCCTGGCCCGCCAGCACGGCGACCGCCCGCCGGGCACGCCGGCGGAGCTGGCCACCATGCCCTTCTTCACCATCGAGAACGTGGCGGCGGTGGATGGCGAGCACATCATCGTCGGCAACGACAACAACCTGCCGTTCAGCGCCGGCCGCCACCTGGGCCGGGCGGACGACAACGAGCTGCTGCTGCTGCACGTGCCGGAACTGCTGGCGGCGCGCTGACTTGGCGCGCGGGGCGGGGCTGCCTAACATGGCAGCCCTTGCTGCCCCCAGGACTGCCCGCATGACCGCCGAGGATCCCGCCAGCGCCTTCGTCCCCGGCCCGCGCGCCGCGCTGGCGCCGACCGGGCGCGGCCCGCTCGACGGCACGAGCTTCGCCGCCAAGGACCTGTTCGACGTGGCGGGGCACCCCACCACCTACGGCAACCCGGACTGGGCGCGCACCCACCCGGTGGCCGCCGCCACCGCGCCGGCCATCCTTGCCCTGCTGGACGCCGGTTCCCGGCTGGTCGGCAAGACCAAGACCGTCGAGCTGGCCTTCGGCCTCACCGGCGAGAACATCCACCACGGCACCCCGCTGAACCCCAGGGCGCCGGACCGCTTCCCCGGCGGGTCCTCCTGCGGCTCGGCGGCGGCGGTGGCGGCGGGCACGGTGGACATCGCGCTGGGCAGCGACACCGGCGGCTCGGTGCGCATCCCGGCCTCCTATTGCGGGGTGTGGGGGATGCGGCCCTCCTGGGGGGCGGTGTCGCTCACCGGCGCCCGGGCGCTGGGGCCGGCCTTCGACACCTGCGGCTGGTTCGCGCGCTCCGCCCGGCTGCTGCGGCTGGCCGGCGAGGCGCTGCTGCCGCTGGACACCGTGCCCGATTCGACCCTGGGCCCGGTGCTGAAGGCGCAGACCGCCTGGATCAACGCCGAGCCGGCGACCGCCGCCGCGGTGCTGCCCGCCTTCGAGGCGCTGGAGCACCTGGTCAACCTGGGCGTCGCCGTCCGCGTCGAAGGCTATCCCGGCGTGCTGGAGCGCACCTTCGAGGCCTTCCGCTGCATCCAGGCGCAGGAGGCCTGGGCCACGCTGGGCTCCTGGATCGCCGCCACCGGGCCCAGCTTCGGCCCCGGCGTGGGCGAGCGCTTCGCCGCCGCGCGGGACATGGACCCCGGCAAGGTGGCCGATGCCCGGCGCTTCCGGCTGCGCTTCGCCCAGCGCCTGCGCGCCGTGCTGGCCGGCGGCGGGGTGATGGCCTACCCGACCTCGCCCATCCCGGCCCCGCTGCTCTCGGCCACGCAGGCCGAGCAGGACGCGGTGCGCGCCCGCACCATGGGCGTCACCGCCATCGCCGGCCTCGCCGGGCTGCCGGAGGTGAGCATCCCCGCCGGGCTGGTGGACGGGGCGCCGGTCGGGCTCTCGCTGGTGGCGGCGCCGGGGCGGGACCGCGCCCTGCTGGCGCTGGCGGAGCGCCTTTCGGTCGAGCTGGGATTGGACGCATGATCATCCGCGACGCCACGCCGGCCGACGTGCCGGCCATCGCCGCCATCTACGCGCACCACGTGCGCACCGGCACCGGCACCTTCGAGGAGGAGCCGCCCGCGGAGGCGGAGGTGGCCGCGCGGCTGGCCCGCGTGCAGGAGCGCGGCTGGGCCTGGCTGGTGGCCGAGCATGCGGGCCAGGTGCAGGGCTACGCCTACTACGCCCAGTTCCGCGACCGCAGCGCCTACCGCTTCACCGCGGAGGACAGCATCTACGTGCGCGACGACGTGCGCGGCATGGGGGTGGGCAAGGCGCTGGTGCAGGCCTTGCTGGACCGCGCGGCCGCGCAGGGCTTCCGCCAGATGCTGGCCGTGATCGGCGACAGCGAGAACGTCGGCTCCATCGGGCTGCACGCCTCGCTGGGGTTCCGCACCGTGGGCACCATGAAGGCGGTGGGGCTGAAGTTCGGGCAGTGGGTGGACGTGGTCACCATGCAGCGGGCGCTGGGCGAGGGCGAGCGCAGCCTGCCCTGATCCTCACTTGCCCTTGCGCGGGGGCGCCGGCGCGGGCTTGAGGTCGCGCAGCCAGATCACGCTCAGGCGCTCCGCCGCGGGGGCGGGGGGCGTCGCGGGCGGCGCCGGGGGCGTCGCCGGTGGCTTCGCCTCCTTGCCGCGATCTCGATCTGGGTTTCCGGCCATCCCCCGGAAAATGCCGCCATTGCGCGCGTGGAACATCCCGGTTCACTACGTATCGGGCGCGCATGGGTGGCAGACAGCGCGGGCGGGGCGGGGCAATCTGGCCGCATGCCTGCTTCCGCCTCCGTTCCCGCCTGGCCGTTGCGCCGGCACCTGCGCGCGCTCGTGCTGCTGGCCTTCGCGCCGATGCTGCTGGTGGGGGCGCTGACCGCCGGCGAGCTGGCGCTGCGCCTGCGCGACAGCCAGGAGGCGCGGCTGGCCGCCGCCGCGCATACCGCCCGGCTGGCGCTGGAGCGCGAGATCGAATCGGTCATCCTGGTGCTGCAAACGCTGGCGCTCTCCCCCGCGCTGGACGGCGCGGCGCCGGACCTTCCCGCCTTCCGCGCGCAGGCGGAGGCCGCGGGGCGGCTGCTCGGCGGCTGGGTGGTGCTGGCGCCGCCCGGGGAGGCGCCGCAGCAGGCGATGAACACCCGGCTGGCGCCCGGCCAGCCGCTGCCGCTGCTGCGCCCCGACGGCCCGCTGCGCGCGGCGATGGCGCAGCGGCGCCCGGTGGTGCGCGGGGTGATGGAGCCCGAGGGCGGCGTGGTGTCCGTCGCCGTGCCGGTGCTGCGCGGGGGCGAGGTGCGCGGCGCCCTCTCGGCGCCGCTGGAGGAGCGGCGGCTGGCCCGGGTGCTGGGCGCGCAGGCCGCGGTGGGCGAGGGCCATGCCGCCTTCGCCCTGACCCGCGACCACCGCGTCATCGCGCGCACGCCGGTGGAGGAAGGCCTGCGCGGCACCGTGCCGGAGGCGCTGCGCGCCGCGCTGGAAGGCCGGCAGGCCGGGCTGGTCCGCACCGCCGGGCTGGACGGCATGGACAGCGTGATCGCCTTCGCGCGGCTGCCGGCCACCGGCTGGGTGGCGGCGGTGCGCGAGCCGGCGGCGGAGTTCGAGGCGGCGTGGCGGGACCCGGCGCTGCGGCTGCTGCTGCTGGCGCTGGCGCTGGTGACGGCGGGGATGCTGGTCGCCGCCTGGCACGCGCGGCGGCTGGCGCGGCCGCTGGCCCGGCTGGCGGGGCGGCTGGCCGGCAGCGGCCCGGGCGCCCGCGTGGCCGAATACGCGGAGCTGGAGGTGGCGGTGCGCGGCATGGAGGCCGCGCTGCGCCGCGAGGCGGAGAACAGCGCCCGCGTGGCGCGCGAGGCCGAGGATGACCGCCGCCTGCTGTCCTCCGTGATGCAGAGCGTGCCGGACCCGATCTTCGTGAAGGACCTGGCGCTGCGCTACGTGCTGATCAACGAGGCCGGGGCGACCGCGATCGGCCGGCCCATCGAGGAGATCATCGGCCGCACCGACACCGAGTTCTTCGCCCCCGAGATCGCCGCCGCCATCAACCGCACCGACCGGACGGCGATCGAGGCGGAGCTGTTCCGCGAGCAGGAGGAGCGCATCGTCGGCGCCGACGGGCGCGAGGTGTGGTTCCTCTCCCTCAAGGGCCCCTGGCGGGACGGGCGCGGCGAGGTGTCCGGGCTGATCGGGGTGGCGCGCGACGTGACGGGCCGCAAGGCCACCGAGCAGCGCCTCGCCCGCGCCGAGGCCGCCATGCGCCGCATCGCCCGCGCCGATTCGATGGCGGCGATGAGCGTCGGGCTGGCGCACGAGCTGAACCAGCCCCTGGCGGCCGCCAGCAACTTCCTGCGCGCCGCCCGCCGCCTGGCCGAGGGCGACCCGCCGGCCGCCGACCGCCTGCTGATGGCGCGCGATGCCATGGCCGACGCCGCGGCGCAGGTGGTGCGCGCGGGCGAGATCATCCATCGCCTGCGCGACTTCGTGAACCGCGGCGACACGGAGCGGCGGCGGGTGGAGCTGGGCGCGCTGGCGCTGGAATCCGTCACCATGGCCCGCGCCTCCCGCGGGATGGACGCCGCGCCGGTGCCGGTGGTGATGGACGGGCGCACTCACCAGGTGATGGGCGACGCGGTGCAGCTGCAGCAGGTGGCGGTGAACCTGCTGCGCAACGCGCTGGAAGCGGTGGAGGGGCAGTCGCCGCCGCGGGTGATGCTGCGGCTGGTGCAGGCCGGCGCGCAGATCCGCATGGAGGTGGAGGACAACGGCCCCGGCATCCCGCCCGAGGTGCTGGACCGGCTGTTCGAGCCCTTCCAGTCCTCCAAGGCCGACGGCATGGGGGTGGGGCTGTCCATCTGCCGAGCCATCGTGGAGGCGCATGACGGCACGCTGGAGGCGCTGCCGGCCGAGGGCGGCGGCACGGTGATGCGGGTGACGCTGCCGGCCGCCCTCAGGGTCGGCTGAGCGGGGCCACCGCGGCGGCCTCGGGCCACACCGCCACCGGGCGCCCGCCCTGCCATTGCGCCAGCACCGGCGCGGCGCGCGCGTTCAGCCCGCGCTCGTCCAGCCGCCAGCCCCAGCCATTGGGCAAAGCGCCTTCCGGCAGGTCCAGCGCGGCCAGGGCGGCGCGCAGCGCCCCGCGCTCGCCCGGGGCGGCCAGCACGGCGCGCGCCGCCCCCATCGCCGCCAGCGAGAGGCCGGAGCGCGGCGCAGCGCCCCAGCGGCGCTGGTAGACCTCGGCGAAGGGGCGCGCGCCGGGTGCGAAGGCCTCGGCGCTGGCGATGGGCGGGGCGTCGGCCACCAGCACGCCCTCGATGCCCGGGGCGCGGGCCATCTCCATCAGGCTCCAGGCGGCGCCCAGCCCCAGCAGGATGGGCGGGCGCCAGCCGCCTTCGGACAGCGCGCGCAGCAGGGAAGCGGCGTCGGCCTCGTTGCCGGCGTGCAGCACGGCGTCCACCCCGGCGGCGCGCAGCCGGGCGGCCAGCGCCGGCATCTCGGCGCTGCGGGCGGAGTGGGCCACGCGATCGGCCACCGCCAGGCCGGCGCCGCGCAGCGCCGCCTCCGCGGCCAGCGCCAGGCTCTCGGCCGAAGGGCCGGCCTCGTGCAGGATGGCCACGCGCCAGGCGTCGGCGGGGCGTCCCAGCGCCTGGGGCAGGGCGCGGGCGAAGGCGTCGGCCACCAGGGCGGCGTGCGCCGCCGCCCCCGGCCCGGCGCGCACCAGCGCGCGCGAGGCGCGCTCGGGCAGCGAATCGGCGGCGGAAACCAGTTCGACGAAAGGCACCTCCGCCGGTTCCGCCGCCTGCAGCGCGGCCAGCGCGGCCTGGGCGGAGGCGCTGCCGAACAGCACGCCCACGCGCTCCTGCGTCACCAGGCGGCGGGCCTCGGCCAGGGCGGCGGCGGCGTCGGCGGCCTCGGCGCGGATCAGGCGGGCGGGGCGGGGGCGCGCCTCCTCCACCGCCATCTCCACGCCGCGCAGCGCCTCGTCGCCCAGCAGGGAGGCGGGGGGGAACAGGGCGCCCACGCGCAGCTCCGCCGGCGCCTGCGCCAGGGCCGGGGCGGCGAGGGCGAGCAGCGGCAGGGCGCGGCGCGGGATCACCGTGGCAGCATCGCCGCCCGCGCGGCCGGGCGCAACGTGCTCCGCGCGCCTGGGCGCAGCGTGCCCCACGTGGCTGCGCGCGACGTGGTGCACACGGGCGCGCGCGAAGCCGTCCGCGCGGCTTGACGCTGCCGGGGCGGCGGTGTGCGGTGCGCGCGACGGATGCGGGAGGACAGGATGCGCTTCATCACCCATGGCGAAGGTGGCGGGCCCGAGGTGCTTCGCCCGGCCGAAGGCCCGGCGCCGGAGCCGGCGGCGGACGAGGTGCTCATCAAGGTCGCGGCCATCGGCGTGAACCGGCCGGACGTGGCGCAGCGCCAGGGCAAGTACCCGCCGCCGCCCGGCGCCTCGCCGGTGATCGGCCTGGAATGCGCGGGCGAGGTGGCGGCGGTGGGCGCCGCCTGCACGCGCTTCCGCGTCGGCGACCGCGTCTGCGCGCTGACCAACGGCGGCGCCTACGCCGAATACGCCGTGGCGCCGGAGGCCCAGGCGCTGCCCTGGCCCGCCGGCTTCGACGCGCTGCGGGCGGCGGCGCTGCCCGAAACCTACTTCACCGTCTGGGCCAACCTGTTCGGCACGCCGCACAGCGCCGGCGGCGCCCTGAAGCCGGGCGAGACGGTGCTGGTGCACGGCGGCACCTCGGGCATCGGCGTCACCGCCATCCAGCTGGCCAAGGCCTTCGGCGCCACCGTGCTGGCCACCGCGGGCACGGAGGCCAAGTGCGCCGAGGCGCTGCGCTTCGGCGCCGACCACGCCATCAACTACCGCGCGCAGGATTTCGTGGCGGAGGTGAAGGCGCGCACCGGCGGCGCGCTGTGCGACGTGGTGCTGGACATGGTGGGCGCGCCCTATTTCGCACGCAACCTGCGCTGCCTGCGGATGGACGGGCGGCTGGTGCTGATCGCCTTCCTGGGCGGCGAGGTGGCGGAGGCGGTGGACCTGCGCCCCATCATGGTGCGCCGCCTGACGGTGACCGGCAGCACCATGCGCCCGCGCAGCACCGCCCAGAAGGCGGAGATCGCCCGCGCGCTGGAGGAGCGGGTCTGGCCGCTGCTGGCCAGGGGCGTGGCGCTGCCGCACATCCACGCCACCTTCCCGCTGGACCGCGCGGCGGAGGCGCACGCGCTGATGGAATCCTCCGCGCATGTGGGGAAGATCATGCTGACGCCATGACGCAGGCGCGCGCGCTGCGGCTGCTGGGGCTGGCGGTGCTGCTGTTCGGCGGCGTGTGGCCGGTGACCAAGCACGCCCTGGCCGAGGCCAGCCCACTGTGGTTCGGCTTCGGCCGGGCGGCGCTGGCCGCGCTGTCCGCCGCCGCGGTGCTGGGCGCGCTCGGCCGGCTGCGCTGGCCGGGGCGGGAGGACCTGCCGGCGCTGCTGGCGGTCGGGCTGCTGCAGATCGGCGCCTTCTTCGCGCTGGCGCACCTGGCGCTGGCCTTCGTGCCGGCCGGGCGCACCGCCATCCTGGGCAACGTCACCATCTTCTGGCTGGTGCCGCTCTCGGTGCTGCTGCTGCGCGAGCGCGTGTCGGCCCGGCGCTGGGCGGCGGCCGCACTGGGCCTGGCCGGGGTGGCGGCGATGACCGGGCCCTGGGCCTTCGACTGGTCGGCGCCGGGCATGCTGGCGGGGCACGGGCTGCTGCTGCTGGCCTCGCTGGCCTGGAGCCTCGCCATCATCGCCACCCGCCTGCGCCCGCCGCGCGCGCCGATGCTGGAGCTGCTGCCCTTCGTCTTCGCGCTGGGCGCGCTGCTGATCCTGCCCTTCGCGCTGGCGAGGGAGCCCGGCGGCGGGGTGGGCGCGCCCGCCTGGCCGGCGCTGCTGTTCATCGGGCTGGTGGCCGCGCCGGTGGGCACCTGGGCGGTCATCGAGGCCGGGCGCCACCTGAACGCCGTGCTGGCCTCGCTGGGCTTCCTGCTGGTGCCGGTGGTGGGGGTGGCGCTGGCGACGTTGTGGCTGCATGAGCCCCTGGGCTGGGACCTGCTGCTGGGCGGTGCGCTGGTGGTGGCCTCGGTGGCGCTGGCGGCGAAGGGATAGGGGCGGATGCGGCTGAACGTGACGGTGATGGGCGATGGGCCGCCCCTGCTGCTGGCGCACGGGCTGTACGGCCAGGGGCGCAACTGGGGCGGCGTCGGCAAGGCGCTGGCCCGGCGCTTCCGGGTGCTGATGCCCGACCTGCGCAACCACGGCGACAGCCCGCAGGCCGCCGGCATGACCTATGCCGACATGGCGGGCGACCTGGCAGAGCTGCTGCGCGCGCAGGGGGCGGCCGGGGCCACGGTGCTGGGCCATTCCATGGGCGGCAAGGCGGCGATGGCGCTGGCGCTGCGCCACGGCGCGCTGGTGGGGCGGCTGGTGGTCTGCGACATCGCGCCGCGCCGCTACGCCCCCGCGCTGCGGCCCTTCCTGGCCGGGATGCGCGCCCTGGCGCTGCCGGAAGGGCTGACCCGGCGCGAGGCCGACGCCGCCCTGGCCGACAGCGTGCCCGATGCCGGCATCCGCGGCTTCCTGCTGCAATCGCTGGATTTCGAGGCCCAGCCGCCGCGCTGGAAGCTGGGGCTGGCCGCCATCGCCGCCGGCATGCCCGACATCGAGGGCTTCGACGAGGACGGCCGCTACGAGGGCGAGACGCTGGTCATCGCCGGCGCGCGCTCCGACTACATCGAGCCGGAGGATCGCGCGCTGTTCCTGCGCCTGTTCCCCCGCGCCGCCTTCCGCGTGGTGGAGGGGGCGGGGCACTGGGTGCACGCCGACAACCCGCGCGGCTTCCTGGCGGTGCTGGAGGAATGGCTGTGATCACCGGCACCTGGGCGGCGCTGCTGGCGCTGCTCTACCTCGCGCTGTCCGTGCTGGTGATCCGCCAGCGCTACCGCTCGCGCACCGCCATCGGGCTGGGCACGGCGGAGGGGCTGCTGCGGGCGTCGCGCGCGCATGGCAACTTCGCCGAATACGTGCCGCTGGCGCTGGTGCTGATGCTGCTGCTGGAACAGGGCGGGGCGCCGGCCTTCCTGCTGCACGGGCTGGGCGCGGCGCTGCTGCTGGGCCGGGCCTCGCACGCCTGGGGCATCTCGCGCAGCCCGGAGCGGCTGCGCTTCCGGCAGCTGGGCATGCTGGCCACCTTCGGCGTGCTGGCGGTGGCGGCGCTGGCGCTGCTGCTGCGTTGACGGCGGGCAGCGCGGGGCCACCTCGCGCCCATGGAGCTGCCTGACCCCACCCGCGCCGCCGGCCTCGCCCGGCTGCGCGCCTTCACGCCGCGCATGGGCGCGGCCTACGCCGCCGGGCGCAACGCCGACCCCGGGCCGGGCTTGCGCCAGGACGTCGCGCGGCTTTCCGCCCACCTGCGCCACCGGCTGCTGCTGGAGGAGGAGGTGGTGGGCGCGGCGCTGGCCGCGCACGGCCCGCAGGCGGCGGCGAAGTTCGTGCAGGAGGTGTTCTGGCGCACGTACTGGAAGGGCTTCCTGCAGCTGCGGCCCGCCCTGTGGGAGGACTGCAAGGCCGGGCTGGCGCAGGACCAGGCGCGGCTGCTGACCAATGGCGGCCTGCGCCGCGCGGTGGAGCAGGCGACGCAGGGCCGCACCGGCATCGCCCCCTTCGACGCCTGGGCGGCCGAGCTGCGCGAGCAGGGCTGGCTGCACAACCACGCGCGCATGTGGTTCGCCTCCATCTGGATCTTCACCCTGCGCCTTCCCTGGCGCCTGGGCGCCGAGCATTTCCGCCTGCACCTGGCCGATGCCGACGCCGCCTCCAACACGCTGTCCTGGCGCTGGGTGGCGGGCATCCAGACCCCCGGCAAGCACTACCTGGCGCGGGCGGAGAACATCGCGCGCTACACCGGCGGCCGCTTCGACCCGCGCGGGCAGCTGGACGAGGGTGCGGAACCGCTGGACGAGCCCGGCCCGCCGCCGCCCGCCCCGCTGCCGGCCCTGCCGCCGCTGCCCGATGGCGAGGTGGCGCTTCTGCTGCACGAGGACGACCTGCACGTGGAGTCGCTGCCCCCCTGGAGGGTGCGCCGCATCGCCGCCGTGGCGGCGCGCGACGATGCCGCCCCGCTGCCGCGCGCCTGGACCGCGGCGGCGCTGGAGGACGCGCTGGCCCGCGCCGAGGCGCGCTGGGGCGCCCCGGCGCGGCGCATCGCGGCGAAGGAGGTGACAACCTGGGCCGACGGGCTGCCGGTGGTGACGCCCGACATCCCCGCCGGCTGGCTGGACGACGCGCTGGCCGGCGTGGCGGCGCACCGCTGGCGCCGCCCGTGGGACGCCGCCTGCTGGCCACTGGCGCGCAAGGGCTTCTTCCCTTTCCGCGAAGCGATCCCCGAGCTGCTCGCGACGCTGGACCCGCGCCCGCCCGCGTGTTAACATTGTTTACATGCGCTGCCGCCGCCGACCGCTTGCACCGCGCCCCCCGCGGGACAAGATGATTTCCATGTCCCGCCCGCCCATCCTGGCCGGCCTGCCCACCCCGCTGCGCTGGGGTCTGGGCATGGGCCTGCTCTCCTTCTCCCTCTGGTTGCCCGCCTTCGTGGCGCTGTTCCGGTGAGCGGCGCGGTCCGCCGCTTCGGCTGGCGCGTCTGGTTCCTGCCGGTCTTCCTGTGGCCGCTGGGGTTGGACCTGCTCATCGAGCTGTTCCGCGCCCATCCGCGCGGGCTGCTGGGCGCCGCGCTGGGGCTGGGCCTGGCGGTGCTGGCGGCACGCCGCCTTGCCTCGGGCCGCCACGGCTCCAAGCGGGCAGGGGCGGTGCTGATGGGTGTCTCGGCGGGTCTGACTGCGCTGCTGGCGGCGCACCTGAACCCGGTGGCCGCCGTGCTGCTGGCCTTCGGGGCGTGGCTCGGCACCCGCCTGCTGACCGACGACCTGCCGGAGGCCGCGCCGGAGCCCCCGCCGCCGCCGCGCCCGGCGGAGGATGCGCTGGCCGCCATCCGCGCCCAGGTCTCGCGCAGCCGGCTGGCCGCGCCCTCCCTGCCCGAGGGCGCGCGCATCGCCGGCGCCGCCGGGGCGCTGGAGGCGGTGCTGGCCGACCTCGACCGCCGGCCGCGGCGCGTGCCCGAGGCGCGGCGCAGCCTGGCGCTGCAGGCGGACGGCCTGGCGCGCATCGTCGAGCGTCTGGAGGCCGGGGCCCGCCCGCCGCCCTCGCTGCCCGCGCTGCTGGACGACATGCGCGCCGCCACCGAGCGCCTGCGCGACGACCTTTCGGCCGCCGAGAGCGAGGCGCTGGACATCCAGGTGAAGGTGCTGGCCGAGCGGCTGCGCCAGGAGGGACCATGAGCGACACGCTTCCCGACCCCGCCCGCGAGGCCGCGATCGCCGAACTCGCGCAGGCGCTGGACGTGGACGACAGCGGCTCCATCCTGCGCTTCGGCGCGGCGGCGCAGTCGCGCGCCCAGGCGGCGGCCGACGCCATGCTGGAAGGCGCCCGCAACCAGGACACCGGCCCGGCCGGGCAGACCCTGGGCGAGATGCTGGCGGCGCTGAAGGGCTTCGACGTCACCCGCCTCGCCGGGCGGAAGCCCGGGCTGCTGCAGCGCTGGTTCACCCGCGCCGGCGCCGAGGCGACCGCCATCCTCCAGCGCTACGAGGGCGTGCGCGGCCAGGTGGAGCAGATCGGCGACCGGCTGGACGGCCACCGCACCCGCCTGCTGGAGGACGTGGAGCGGCTGGAGCGCCTCTACGTCGCCACGCTGGACTGGTTCCACGCCCTGGCCGACCACATCGCCGCCGGGGAGCGCGTGCTGGCCCGCACCGACGCCGAGCGCATCCCCGCCCTGGTGGCCGCCACCGAGGCGGGCGACGACCCCCTGGCCCCGCAGCGCCTGCGCGACGCCCGCGCCGCGCGCGACGAGCTGGAGCGGCGCGTGCACGACCTGCGGCTGACGCGGCAGGTGGCGATGCAGGCGCTCCCTTCCATCCGGCTGATCCAGGAGAACGACAAGGCGCTGGCGGCCAAGATCCAGTCGGTGCTGGCCAACACGGTGCCGCTGTGGCGCCAGCAGCTGGCCCAGGCCCTGGCCATCCACCGGATGCGGGAGGCCGGGCGCGCCGTGAAGGCCGCCACCGACCTCACCAACGAGCTGCTGACCGCCAACGCCCAGACCCTGCGCCAGGGCAACCTGGAGGCCCGCCAGGAACTGGAGCGCGGCACCTTCGACCTGGAGGCGGTGAAGCAGGCCAACGCCGCGCTGATCGGCACCATCGAGGACAGCCTGCGCATCGCCGACGAGGCGCGCAGCATGCGCCGCAACGCCGAGAAGGAGCTGGCGGCCTGCGAGCAGGCGATCCGGCAGGCGTTGACCCAGCCGCGCGCCACGGCCCCGGCGCGATAGGCCAGCCCCCCGCCTGGCTGCGGCCTCAGGGGGCGGCCAGCGCCTCCAGCGCCGCCAGCAGGCGGCGGCGCTCGATGGGCTTGGACAGGTGGCCGTCCATGCCGGCGGCGCGGGTGGCGTCCAGGTCCTCGGGGAAGACGCGGGCGGTGAGCGCGATGACGGGGGTGCGCCCCAGCGGGTCGGGCAGGGCGCGCAGGCGGCGCGTCGCCTCCAGCCCGTCCATCACCGGCATCATCACGTCCATCAGCACCGCGTCGAAGGGGGCGCCGCCCGCCGCCGCGTCCTGCAGCGCCGCCAGCGCCTCGGCGCCGGAGGCGGCGGTGGCCACCTCGATCCCCGTGGGCGCCAGCATGGCCTTCACCACCGCCAGGTTGGCCGGGGCGTCGTCCACCGCCAGCACCCGCAGGCGCAGCGGCCGGGGCGCATCCGGCGGCGGCGGCGGCGTGGCCGGCACCAGCGGCAGGTCCACCACGAAGCGCGCCCCATGGCCGCGCGGCCCGTCCTCCACCGCAATGGCGCCGCCCATCAGCGCCACCAGCCGGGCCGAGATGGCCAGCCCGAGCCCAGTGCCCTCCACCGCGCCGTCCAGGCGGGCGAACTCGCTGAACAGGGCGTTGCGCGCCTCGGGCGGGACGCCGGCGCCCTGGTCCTCCACCGCGATGCGCAGGCGGCCGCCCGAGGTGCCGGCGACCAGCGTCACGTCGCTGCCCTCGGGGGTGAACTTCACCGCGTTGCCCAGCAGGTTGACCAGGATCTGGCGCAGGCGGGTGGCGTCGGCGCGCAGGCCGGCCGGCAGCCCCTCCAGCCGCGCCACCAGCCGCACCCGGCGGGCGGCGGCGGTGGGGGCCAGGATGCGCAGCGCCGCCTCGAAGGGCTCGCGCGCCGCCACCGGCTCCTCCTGCAGGGCGAGGCGGCCAGCCTCCATCGCGGCGAGGTCCAGCACGTCGTTCGCCAGGGCCAGCACGTGGCGGGCGGCGGCGTCGGCCAGGGCGGCGCGCTCCCGCGCCTCGGCCGGCAGGGCGGGGTCGGCGCGCAGCGCCTCGGTGATGCGCAGCAGGGAGCCGAGCGGCGTGCGCAGCTCGTGCGAGACGTGGGACAGCAGCAGGGACCGCGCGCGCATGGCCCCGGCCGCGGCGTCGCGCGCCGCCGCCAGCTCGGCGCGCGCCCGGTGTTCCTCCGTCACGTCGGTGTGGATGCCGACCAGGGCGCCATCGGGCAGGTGGCGCTGGTGGATGCGCAGCACGGTGCCGTCGGGCAGGGTGCGCTCGAACGGGCGGTCCAGGATGCCGCGCTGGCCCATGCGGGCGGCCAGCTGGGCCTCCGCATCGGGCTGGCCGCGCAGGGCATCGGCCGAGAGCGCCTCGAAGGACTCGCCGCGGCGCAGCGTGGTGGGGGTGGAGCGGTAGAGCTCCTCCAGCCGCGGGTTCCACAGCACCAGCCGGTCGGCGGCGTCCCACATCACGAAGCCGTCCGGCAGGCCGGCGACCGCGGCCTGGAGGCGCTGCATGCCTTCCTCCTCCACCCGCCGCGCCTGCTGGCGGGCCAGGGCCAGCAGCGCCGCCAGCATGCCCAGCAGCGCCACCAGGGCCATGAAGCCGGTGGCGACCAGCTTCACCCGGCCGCGCAGCCGCAGCCAATCCGCCATCGCGGTGGCGTCCGGCAGCACCGCCACCACCCACAGGCCCTGGAAGCCCAGCGCGGCGCGGGCGGCATGCGCCCAGCCGCCGCCCTGGCGTTCCAGCCGGCGCATCGCCAGCCCCTCGGGCGCCCATGCGGTGGGCGGCTGCAGCCTGCGGCCGATCAGGGCGGCCTGCGCGGCATCGGCGCCCAGCACGAGGCCGTCCGCGGTTTCCAGGCGCAGGCGCAGCCCGGCGCCGCCCGCCACGGGGGCGAGGATGGCGGCGAGTTCGGGCGCGGTGAGGATGGCAGCCACCGTCACCGGCGTGCCCTCGGCCATCGGCACATGGCGCGTCACCTCAATCGCCCAGCCGTCGCGGCGGCGCAGCGGCCCGGACAGCGCGAGGTCGGCCTCGGTGGCGTGCGGCAGGCGGACGGCGTTCTCGGGCAGGGTGGCGTCGGCGGCGTGCACGGCCAGCCGGTCCATGCCGCCGGGACCGGCGCCGGCGGCACCGGTGCGCACCATGTAGTCCAGCGCATCCAGCCGCCGCGCCATGCCGGTGAACTCGCGCTCCAGCGCAGCATGGGCCAGCACGGCGCCGCGCACGGTGGCGTCGGCGGCAATGCGGGCCGAGAGGGCATCGCCGCGGTCCAGCAGGCGCTGGGTGGCCAGCGCGACCAAGCCGAGCACCCCCGCCGTGATCACGGCGACCAGCAGCAGGAGGCGTTGGTTCGGCATCCGGCCTTTGCTACCCTGGCGCGAGTTAAGGCGGAAGCTACTCGCGCCTGAGGGGAAACACTCAGGGCTTGATGAGCGTGCCCGCGCCCTTGTCGGTGAACAACTCGCGAAGGACGGCGTGGGGCACGCGGCCGTCGAGGATGACCGCGCCCTTCACGCCGCGCTCCACCGCGTAGATGCAGGTCTCGACCTTGGGGATCATGCCCCCGGCGATCCAGCCATCGGCGATGCCCTGGCGGGCCTCGGCCACCGTCATCTCCGGGATGAAGCGCTTGTCGGCATCCAGCACGCCGGCCACGTCGGTCAGCATCAGCATGCGCTCGGCCTCCAGCGCGCCGGCGATGGCGCCGGAGACGGTGTCGGCGTTGATGTTGTAGGTGGTGCCGTCGGCGCCGACGCCCACGGGGGCGACGACGGGGATGATGTCGGCGCCGATCAGCAGCTTCAGCACCCGCGTGTCCACGCTTTCCGGCTCGCCCACCAGCCCGAGGTCGAGCACCTGCTCGATGTTGGAGCCGGGGTCCTTCACGGTGCGGGTGGCCTTGCGGGCGCGGATCAGCCCGCCATCCTTGCCGGAGATGCCCACGGCCAGCGCGCCGGCGCGGGTGATGCTCTCGGCCACCTGCTTGTTGACGGTGCCGGCGAGCACCATCTCGACCACCTCGACCATCTGCTGGTCGGTGACGCGCAGGCCCTGCACGAAGGTGGACTTCACCCCCAGCCGGCCCAGCATGGCGTTGATCTGCGGGCCGCCGCCGTGCACCACCACGGGGTTCACCCCCACCTGCTCCAGCAGGGCGATGTCGCGGCCGAAGCGCAGCGCGGTGCCTTCCTCGCCCATCGCGTGGCCGCCATACTTCACCACCACGATCTGGTCGTCGTAGCGCTTGAGGTAGGGCAGGGCGCCGATCATGGATTCCATGGTGGCCTCGGCGTCGGTCATGCGGCGTGTCCCCGTGTGCTGGGCGCCTGTTTCGGAAGCGCCGCGCCCCCCGTCAAGCCAGGGCGGCGAGTTCCGCGCGCAGCTCATCCATGCCCAGCCCGGTCTCGCTGGAGGTGACGAGGACCAGGGGGTGGCCGGCGGGGTGGCGGCGGGCCAGGCCCTGCACCTCGGCCAGGCGCTTCGCCAGGTCGGGCGGCTTCACGCCGTCGGCCTTGGTGAGCACCAGCTGGAAGGGCACGGCCGCCTTGTCCAGCAGGGTCATCACCGCGCGGTCGGAGGACTTGGTGTCGATGCGCGCGTCCAACAGCAGCAGCACGCGGCGCAGGTTGGGGCGGCCGCGCAGGTAGTCGAACATCAGCCCCTGCCAGTCCTCCTTCACCAGCTTGGACGCCTTGGCGTAGCCGTAGCCCGGCATGTCCACCAGCGTCAGCGGCACCTCGGGCGCGGAGAAGAAGTTGAGCTGCTTGGTGCGCCCCGGCGTGACCGAGACGCGCGCCAGCGCCTTCTGCCCCGCCAGGGCATTGGTGAGCGAGGACTTGCCGACGTTGGAGCGACCGGCCAGAGCGACCTCGATGCCCTCGGGCGGCGGCAGCAGCTCCAGCGTCTGGGTGGCGGTGCGGAAGGCCCAGGGCCGGGCGAACAGCAGCCGCCCGGCTTCCAGCAGCGCCGCGCGCTCGCCCTCGTCGCGCGCCTCGCTCAGCCCCCCGGCGGGCAGGGTGGTCACGGCTTGGCGCCGCCGCCCTGCGCCGGCGTCAGCGCCGCCGCGGCGCGCTGCTTGTCGAGGCGGATAATGTAGCCCTGCTGCGCGATGGACAGCAGGTTGTTCCACGCCCAGTAGATGATGAGCCCCGCCGGGAAGGAGGCCAGCATGAAGGTGAAGATCACCGGCATCCAGGCGAAGACCTTCTGCTGGATGGGGTCGGGCGGCTGAGGGTTCAGGCGCTGCTGCAGCCACATGGTCACGCCCATGATCAGCGCCCAGGCCGGCAGGTGGAAGAAGGCCGGCGGGTCGAAGGGCAGCAGGCCGAACAGGTTGAACAGGTTGGTGGGGTCGGGCGCCGAAAGGTCGCGGATCCAGCCGAAGAACGGGGCGTGGCGCATCTCGATGGTGACGAACAGCACCTTGTAGAGCGCGAAGAACACCGGGATCTGGATCAGGATGGGCAGGCAGCCGGAGGCGGGGTTGATCTTCTCCGTCTTGTACATGGCCATCATCTCGGCCTGCATCTTGGCCGGGTCGTCCTTGTAGCGCTCCCGGATCTCCGTCATCTTCGGCGCCAGCAGGCGCATCTTGCTCATGCTCTTGTAGGCCTTGTTCGCCAGCGGGAAGAAGGCGAGCTTGAGCAAAAGCGTGAAGATCAGGATGGCCACGCCGAAATTGCCCGTGGCGTGGAACAGCCAGTCCAGCGCGTAGAAGAACGGCTTGGTGATGAAGTAGAACCAGCCGAAGTCGATCGCCTTGTCGAAGTCCTGGATGCGCAGCTCGTCGCGGTAGCGGTCCAGCAGCCGCACCTCCTTCGCGCCGGCGAACAGGCGGGTGGCGAAGGCGTCCTCCGCGCCCGGGGCGATGGTGGCGGCGGCCGGCGGCGCCACGTCCACCTGCCAGCGGTCCACGTTGCCCTCGGGCACGTGGCGGAAGGCGGAGCGCACGCGCTGGCCGTCCTGCACGCGGGTCAGCGCCGTCAGCCAGTACTTGTCGGACAGGCCGGCCCAGCCCTGCGTCGCCTCGCCCTCGAAGGCGGTGCCGCGGTTGCGGGTGCCGGCGTCGCGGCCATCCTTGTAGGTGACCTCGTTCAGCCGGCCGTCCTGCACGGCGATGAAGCCCTCGTGCAGGATGAAGAAGCCGGCGGTGGCCGGGGTGCGCTCGCGCCGGATGCGCGCCCAGGGCAGCAGGGAGACGGCATCGCCGCCGCGGTTCACCACGCGCTGGCGCACCTGGAACATGTAGTCGTCGTCCAGGCTCACCACCGCCTCGAACAGCTGGCCCTGGCCGTTGTCCCAGGTGAAGGTGACCGGCGTGGCGGCCGTGAGCGGGCCGCCGGTGACCGTCCAGTCGGTGTCGTTGCCGGGCACGGCGGTGCGGCCGTCCGCGGCGGTCCAGCCCCATTGCGCGAAGTAGCCCTCGGGAAGGCCGCGGGGGGCCAGCAGCCGCACGAGGGCGGAATCGCGCTCGATGGTCTCGCGGTAGCCCTTCAGCACCAGCTGGTCCAGCAGCAGCCCGCGGGCGGAGATGCGGCCCTCCACGCGGCCATTGGCCACCGCGACCTGCTGGGCCGGCTGGGCGGCGGGGGCCTCGGCGACGCTGGCGGCCGCGCCGGGGGCCGTGGGCGCCACCGGGGCGGGCACCGCCGGGGCCGCGGCCTGCTGCTGCGTCACGGCCGGCGGCGGCGCGGGGGGCGCCACCATGCGGTTGTACACGTCGAAGATCAGCAGGATGCCGACCGAAAGGGCGATCGCCGCCAGGAGGCGCTTCTGGTCCATGGGTGGTCCGGTGTTCAGCCTTGCCGCGGCGGCACGGGGTCGTGCCCGCCGGGATGCCAGGGGTTGCAGCGCAGGATGCGGCGCGTGGCAAGCCACGATCCGCGCAGCGCGCCGTGTTCGGAAACCGCGCCGAGCGCGTAGTCGGAGCAGGAGGGCAGGAAGCGGCAGTTGCAGCCCAGCACCGGCCGCAGCGTCCACTGGTAGGCCAGCACGGCGCCCTTCAGCGCCACCGCGCCCGGGCTCATGGCGCGGCGCCCGTGCGGCGCAGGGCGGCGCGCAGCTCCTCCAGCAGGGTGGGCCAGGGGCAGGCGGGGGTGCCGTCGCGCGCGATCAGCACCAGGTCGTGGCCGGCGGCGGCACCACCGGCCAGCACCAGCCGCGCCGCGGCGCGCAGGCGGCGCTTGGCGCGGTTGCGCGTCACGGCGTCGCCGATCTTCTTGGTGGCGGTGAAGCCCAGCCGCGCCGGGGCCTCGTCGCCCCGCGGCAGGGCCTGGAGCACCAGGTGGCGCCCCGCGGCCTTGCGGCCTTCCCGCGCCGCGCGCAGGAACTCGGCCCGGCGCTTCAGCCCGGCGGCCATGGCGCGCGGGACCCGGCGCCGATCAGGCGGAGAGCTTGGCGCGGCCCTTGGCGCGGCGGTTGGCCAGCACCTTGCGGCCGCCGGGCGTGGCGGAACGGGTGCGGAAGCCGTGGCGGCGCTTGCGGACGAGCTTGGACGGCTGATAGGTGCGCTTCACGGCGTCGAACTCCTGGAAACACGAATCTGTGCGGGGCCGCGTCGCCGCGCCCCGGGGGTGGCGGGGGTATAGGGAGGGCGGGGCGGCGGCGTCAACCGCGCCGCGCGCATGGACGCCCGGCCCCGGCTGGCGTATCGCAGTGCGGAAGGCAGGAGGCACCCCCCAGATGGAACAGACGCTCGCGGGCCAGGCGGCCCTGGTCACCGGCTCCACCTCCGGCATCGGGCTGGCGATCGCGCGCTTCCTGCACCAGTCCGGCGCGCGGGTGATGCTGAACGGCTTCGGCAAGCCCGAGGACATCGCCGCCGCCCAGGCCGCCTGCGGCGGCGCGCCGCACAGCCCGGCCGACATGTCCAGGCCCGAGGAGGTGCGCGCCATGGTGGCCGAGGCCGAATCCGCCTTCGGCCGGCTGGACATCCTGGTGAACAACGCCGGCATCCAGCACGTCTCGCCGGTGGAGGAGTTCCCGGCGGCCAAGTGGGACGCCATCCTCGCCATCAACCTGTCGTCCAACTTCCACGCCATCGCCGCCGCCCTGCCGGGCATGCGCGCGCGCGGCCACGGGCGCATCGTCAACATCGCCTCCGCCCACGGCCTCGTCGCCTCGCCGTTCAAGACGGCCTACGTGGCGGCCAAGCACGGGGTGGTGGGGCTGACCAAGTCGGTGGCGCTGGAGGTGGCGGAGGCGCCGATCACCTGCAACGCCGTCTGCCCCGGCTTCGTGCGCACGCCGCTGGCCGAGGCGCAGGTGCCGCCGCTGGCCGGGAAGCACGGCGTGTCGGAGGAGGCGGCGCTGAAGGACTTCCTGCTCGCCAAGCAGCCCTCCAAGCGCTGGATCGAGCCGGAGGAGGTGGCCCGCATGGTGCTGTGGCTGGTCGGCCCGGATTCCGGCGGGGTGAACGGCGCCGCCTTGTCCATCGACGGCGGGTGGCTGGCGGCCTGATGGACGGCGCCACCCCGCCCGAGGGCGCGCCCAAGGAACGCTCCAGCCCCGCCGTGGCGCGGCCGGTGCGCCGGCGCGTCAACCTGGCGCTGCAGGGCGGCGGCACGCATGGCGCCTTCACCTGGGGCGCGCTGGACCGGCTGCTGGAGGAGGAGGACCTGGACTTCGACGGCCTGTCCGGCACCTCGGCCGGGGCCATCAACGGCGCCATCTTCGCCCTGGGGCTGCTGGAGGACGGGCGGGCCGGCGCCAAGGCGGCGCTGGAGCGCTTCTGGCGGGCGCTGGGCTCCAAGTTCGCCGTCTCGCCCTTCCGCTCCACGCCGGTGGAGAAGGCGCTGTGGGGCTGGGACCTGTCCTACAACATCGGCTGGAACGCGTTCGAGACGGTGACGCGGATGCTGTCGCCCTACCAGATCAACCCGTTCCCGATGGAGTTCAATCCGCTGCGCAAGGCGCTGGACGAGTCGCTCGACCTCGCCCGGCTGCGCGGCGACAAGAACGCCATCCGCCTGTTCATCTCCGCCACCAACGTCCGCACCGGCAAGCCCAAGGTGTTCACCCGGCCGGAGATCACGGTGGACGCGCTGCTGGCCTCCGCCTGCCTGCCCAACGTGTTCCGCGCCGTGGAGATCGACGGCGAGGCCTACTGGGATGGCGGCTACCTGGGCAACCCGGCGCTGTGGCCGCTCTACCACGACCGCCTGGCCTCGGACATCGTGCTGGTGCAGCTGAACCCGCTGCTGCGGCCGGAGCTGCCGACCACCACCGGCGACATCATGAACCGGCTGAACGAGATCTCCTTCAACGCCTCGCTGATGAGCGAGATGCGCGCCATCGACTTCGTGCAGCGCATGCTGGACGCAGGGCGCCTGGAGCAGCCGCGCTACCGCCGCCTGTTCCTGCACATCATCGAGGACGAGACGCGGATGCGCGCCTTCAAGCTGTCCACCAAGTTCAACGGCGACTGGGACTTCCTGCAGACCTTGCGCGACTACGGGCGCGAGGCGGCGGACCGCTTCCTGCGCGAACGCGGCGGGCGCATCGGCAAGGAAAGCACGCTGGACATCCAGCGTTACCTCTAGGTAAGGCAACGGCCCATGGAAACCGGCACCGTCCTGCGCCTCGCGGCCTCCGTCCTGCTCGCCCTCGGCGGCCTGTTCCTGACGCGCACGCACCTGGAGCTGTCCAGCGAGCAGCTGGGCGTGCTGGTCTTCGCCGGCGCGGTGCTGTGGGGCTACCGCACGGTGGCGGCGCATTTCGACCGCCAGGACCGTCCCTGACGGGATGTTCACGTGCCGGCCGGCCCACCGTGGCAAGGCCGGCGCGTTGAGGGCAGGTGAGCCCGCCCGACACGCTGCTGCCGCCGCCCGAGATCGCCGCCGACCGCCTGCCGCCCGAGGCGGCCTCCGCCCTGCTGACGCCGGAGGAGGAACGCCCGCGCATCAACCTCCGCGCCCAGGGCGAACCCTGGACCAGGCGGCGCGAGGCCGGGCTGGCCCTGCGTGCCATCCTGCCGCGCGAGGCGCTGGCGGAATGGTCGCCGCCCGCCGCCCGGCCTGACCCGCTCGCCCTGGTCGCCGCCGCGGAGCAGGGGCGGCAGGAGGAGCTGCTGCCGCTGCGGCGCGAGCGGATGGCGCAGGGACCCTTCGCCTTCCTGCGCGGCAGCGCCGGCGTGATGGCCATGGACCTGGCGAGCCTGCCGCGCACCGGCATCGAGGTGGTGGCGAACGGCGACGCCCACATCAGCAATTTCGGCCTGTTCGGCACCCCCACCGGCGAGGTGGTGCTGGACCTGAACGACTTCGACGAGGTGGCGGTGGGCCCCTGGGAGCCCGACCTGCTGCGCCTCGTCGCCTCGGTCGCCGTGGCGGGCGGCGAGGCCGGGCTGGACGCGGCGGCCCGCGCCTCGGCGGTGGAGGAGGCGGTGGGCGGCTATGCCCGCACCATGCGCCGCCTGGCGCCGCTGGGCGCGGCGGAGGTGTGGGCGGAAGCCACGCCGCTGGACCTGCGCGGCGCGCCGGGCCTGCTGGCGCATGGCGCTGCCCACGCGGTGCTGCGTGAGGCGGTGGCGCGCGCCCGCCGCCGCACCAGCCGCCGCCTGTTGCGGCAGAGCGGCGAGCGCCGGGTGGATGGCGGCTGGCGCATCCGTCAGGCGCCGCCGGTCACCACCGCCATCGCCGAGGCGCGGCGCGAGGCGGTGATCTCCGCCCTGGAGCGCTACGCCGAGACGCTGCCGCGCGAGCGCCGCTACCTGCTGCAGCGCTATCGCGCGGTGGACGTGGCGCACCGGGTGGTGGGCGTCGGCTCGGTGGGGCTGCGCGCCTTCCTGGCGCTGCTGTTCGGCAACAGCGACGACGACGCCCTGTTCCTGCAGGTGAAGGAGGCGGCGCCGCCCGCCGCCCTGCCGGTGCTGCCGCGCCAGCCGCATGACTGGCGCCGGCACGAGGGCGAGCGCGTGGTGCACGGCCAGCGGCTGCTGCAGGCGGTGGGCGACCCTTTCCTGGGCTGGACCCAGGTGGAGGGCCGGCCGTGCTACGTGCGGCAGATGCGCAACCTGAAGGGCGACATCGCCCTGCCCTGGGAGCGGCCGGCGGCGTTGCACGCCTTCCTGTCGGCCTATGGCGCGCTGCTGGCCCGCGCCCATGCCCGCACGGGGGACGCCGCGGCCATCAGCGGCTGGTGCGGCGGCGGCCACGCCCTGGGCCGCGCCCTGGCCGCCTTCGCCGAGCGCTACCGCACGCAGGTGATGGCCGACCACGCGGCCTTCCTGGAAGCCGGCTGAACGCGCCCAGCCGCCAGGCGCGGCGAGGGTGGCGCCGGAGTCCGCCGCCTTGTGTGCCAAAGCGTTCGGGCAGCGCGGCATCCTGCCAGGGTCACGCCGGCTCCACCCTCCCGAAACCACTTCACAGGTGGAGTGGGACGGCGCGGGATGCGGGAGCCGAAGCGGTGAACGCTACTCCACCTGCATCCGCAGCGCCTGCACCAGCGGCCGCACGGCGGCGACCTGTCCATGCACCATGGCGGCGAATTCCGCGGGGGAGTTGCCGCCGGGCTCGGCGCCCAGCTCCTCCACCCGCGCCACCAGGGCGGGGTGGCGGGCGGCGGCGGCGATCTCCGCGTGCCAGCGCTGCAGGATGGGCTCGGGCGTGCGGGCGGGGGCGAAGAAGCCGTTCCATCCCAGCAGCTCGGCGTTGGGGAAGCCCTGCTCGCGCACGGTGGCGATGTCGGGCAGGGCGCGGGCGCGGGCGGCCGCCAGGGTGGCGACCGGCCGCAGCGCGCCCCCGCGGATGTGCGGCAGCGAGGAGGAGAGCTGGTCGCCGCCGAACTGGATGCGCCCGGCCAGCATGTCCTGCACCAGCGGGGCGGCGCCGCGGAACGGCACGTGCTCCATGGGGAAGGCGCCGTCGCGCTTCAGCACCTCGCCCACCAGGTTGATGGTGCTGCCGGGGCCGGTGGAGCCGTAGAAGGGCGCGGTGGGCTGCGCCTTCGCCCAGGCGGCGAACTCCCGCAGGTTGCTGGCCGGCACGTCGCGGTGGACCAGCAGCATCATCGGCACGTTGGCGCCGAGGCTGAGCGGGGCGAAGTCGCGCTCGATGGAGTGGGGCGCGCGGCCGGCGAATTCCAGCGCGGCGGTGGTGGTGGAGAAGGTGAGGTTGTGGAACAGCAGCGTCTGCCCGTCCGGCGCCGCCTTGGCGACCACGTCGGCGCCGATGGACCCGCCGCCGCCGCCCCGGTTCTCCACCACCACGGAACTGCCGAGGGCTTCGGTGAGGCGCTGGGCATAGAGGCGCGCCAGGATGTCGGTGGTGCCGCCGGCGGGGAAGGGCACGACCACGCGGACCGTTCCGGCGGGGGCCCAGGCCTGGGCGCGGGCTAGGGCGGGCGCGAGCAGCGGCAGGCCGAGGGCCAGGCGGCGGGTGAGCATGGGGCGTTCCTCCAGCGCGGCCCTCTTGCCTGGGGCCGCGCCGGGAATCATGGACGCCCGTTCAAGGCGTGGTCAATCACCTGCCGCGGTGCGGCGTCAGTGGCCCGCGTTCTCGCCCGAGAAGTCCGGGGCCTGCAGGCCGGACGCCTCCAGCTGGCGCACGAGCGACGCCTTCAGCCGCTCCAGCCCTTCGGCGCTGGAGGCCTCGCAGCGGGCCACCAGCACGGCCTGGGTGTTCGACGCCCGCAGCAGCCACCAGCCATCGGCGGTCTGCACCCGCACGCCATCCACCGCGGAGACCTGCGCGCCCTCGGCGGCGAGGCGACCGCGCACTTCCTCGACCACGGCGAACTTGCGCTCCTCCGTGCAGTCGAAGCGCAGCTCCGGGGTGTTGATCACCTGCGGCATGGCGGCGCGGATGGAGGACAGGTCGGTGTCGGCCCGCGCCACGATGCCCAGCAGCCGCACGGCGGAATAGGGCGCGTCGTCGAAGCCGTACCAAGTGTCGGCGAAGAAGATGTGGCCCGACATCTCGCCGGCCAGCGGCGCCTTGGTCTCGGCCATCTTCGCCTTGATCAGCGAGTGGCCGGTCTTCCACATCAGCGGCTGGCCGCCGGCCTTCGCCACCTCGTCGAACAGGACCTGGGAGGCCTTCACGTCGGCGATGATGGTCTCGCCCGGGCGGCGCTTCAGCACGTCGCGCGCCAGGACCACCAGCAGCTGGTCGCCGAACAGGATGTTGCCCTCATTGTCCACCACGCCGATGCGGTCGGCGTCGCCGTCGAAGGCGATGCCGAGGTCGGCGCCGCGCGCCTTCACCTCGGCGATGATCTGCACGAGGTTCTTGGCCACCGTGGGGTCCGGGTGGTGCGCCGGGAAGGTGCCGTCGATGGTGCCGTTGATGACGGTGTGGGTGCCGGGCAGGCGGGCGGCCAGCATCTTGGTGATCTCGGCGCCCGAGCCGTTGCCGGGGTCCCACACCACGTTCAGCGGGCGCTCGCCGCCGTCGTAGTCCTGCAGCATGCGGGCCACATAGGCCTCGGCGATGTCCACGCTGCGCTCGCTGCCCCGGGCCTCGGGCACCACGTCGCCGGCGGCAGCGAAGCGGCCGAGTTCCTGGATGTCCTTGCCGAAGAAGGGCTTCTTGCCGAGCATGGACTTGAAGCCGTTGTAGTCCGGCGGGTTGTGGCTGCCGGTCACCATGATCGCGCCGTCGGTGGCGAAGTGGTAGGCGGCGAAATACAGCATCGGCGTCGGGCAGGTGCCGACGCGGATCACCTCCATCCCGCTCGCCATCAGCCCGGCCACCAGCCGCGGCTCGAGCTCGGGCGAGGAAAGGCGGCCATCGCGCCCGACCGCCACCTTGGAGCCACCGGCGCGGGCGACGATGGAGCCGAAGACCCGGCCGATGGCGAAGGCGTCGTCACCCGACAGGGTTTTGCCGACGATGCCGCGGATGTCGTACTCGCGCAGCGTGGTCTTCTCGAAGTCGTGGCGGAACATCGTCGCGTCCTTCAACGGTAGTTCGGCAGGAAGCCGCGCACGCCCTCGGCCAGTTCGGGGCGCTGCAGCGCGAAGGCCAGCTGCGCCTCCAGGAAGCCCAGCTTGTCGCCGCAATCGAAGCGGCGCCCCTCGTAGCGCAGCCCGTGGAAGGGCTGGCTGCCGATCAGCTTGGCCATGCCGTCGGTCAGCTGGATCTCGCCGCCCGCGCCCTTCTCGTGCTTGGCCAGGTGGCCGATCACCTCGGGCATCAGCACGTAGCGGCCGATGACGGTGAGGTTGGAGGGCGCGACCTCCGGCTTGGGCTTCTCGACGAGGCCCTTCACCGAGACCAGCCGCCCCTTGTCCTCGGCGATGTCGAGCACGCCGTACTTGGAGACGCGCTCCATCGGCACTTCCTCGATGGCCACGACGTTGCCGCCGGTTTCCTGGTAGGCGTCGGCCAGCTGCTTGGTGCAGGAGACGTCGCACATCATCAGGTCATCGGGCAGCAGGATGGCGAAGGGCTCGTCGGCGATGAAGTGGCGCGCGCACCAGATGGCGTGGCCCAGGCCGAGCGGCACCTGCTGGCGGGTGGTGAGCACGGAGCCCGGCGGCAGCGCCTGGGCGTGCAGCTCCTCCAGCTCCTTCTGCTTGCCGCGCTCGCGCAGCGTCGCCTCCAGCTCGAAGGCGAGGTCGAACTGCTCGACGATGGCGGTCTTGCCCCGGCCGGTGACGAAGCAGAACTGCTCGATGCCGGCGGCACGCGCCTCATCCACCGCGTACTGGATGAGGGGGCGGTCCACCACCGGCAGCAGCTCCTTCGCGACGGTCTTGGTGGCCGGCAGGAAGCGCGTGCCGAGGCCGGCGACCGGCATCACGGCCTTGCGAAGGGGCTTGGGCATCGGGGCGTCGTCCTCGGCTGGGAAAGTCGTGGCCGCCGTGGTGCCACGGCGGCGGGGCTTCGCCAAGCGGGCCGGGCAGGCTCAGCGCGAGGTCGCGCGGGCCAGTTGCAGCGTGGCCGGGCGCGGCGCCTCGGTGAGGCGGGTGCGCGGCGGCTGGGCGGCGGGCTGCCTGGACACGGCCGGGCGGGCGGTGGCCTCGACCGCGCGGGCGGTGCTGGGGACCTGCCGGGGGCGCGCCGCAGGCGCCGCCGCGGGCGGGCGGGCGCTGGCGCGGG